>SKJD01000220.1 GCA_007116095.1 Candidatus Hydrogenedentota bacterium | reverse complement strand
TGAGGGGGAAAAGAAAACTTAACGTTCCAATACACACAGGGCGTAAACCATAAGCGTGCATCATGTATAAGCATTTCTCACAATACGATACACAATTTCGGCCATTAAGCGCACCGCAAATTTGACATCATTCCCCCGATCGTGTTTAATTGACTTTTGGAATTGCTACTTCTGTGCCTATGGGGTGCATGAAATAAGCATATGGGAGGTATGACATGAAAAAAAGCTGTAGTCCGGTAGTCATTGGTTGTATGGCTGGTTCCCTGGTAGTAGCCATAGGCCTTATCCTGCTGATGGGGCTGGTCATCGTCGGGATGATGGAAGAATACTATGAGGATCAACCTACTCAACAGTTGGCGGGGCCTACAAACGCGCCGATGCCCTTGGAACGAGTCAATGTCCGAGAGGATACTTCGTTAACACGCGCACGTCCACCCCAGGAAATTGCGCGCAATTTACGGGAAGGGGTGGTTCGTGTTGAAGCAGCATACGAAACACAGGGGTGGATATTTACTGATTTTGATGGGGGCTCTGGATCGGGCTTCATCATTGACAAGGATGAAGATGGGGATTACTGGATACTAACCAATTCACATGTCATGCTGATGGACGACTTGGCGGGAAAAGGTAGAAACCTGAATTTAAATTTCTATGCTGTCGAAGTGTATATGCATGATGGACAAAGGGCAGATGTATTGGCTGCCTTGGAACATAATGCTGCTGATAGCGCCATCCTGATTGTGGACGGATCAGTCGGTAATTATCCAATTCTCCCAATTACAGACAAAGAGCCAGAAGTCGGTGACACGGTATACGCCATGGGCCATCCCCTTGGCCTTGATTTTACTTTTACCCAAGGGTCGGTATCCAGCTTACGCATGGATATTACAAGAGTTATTCAAACCGACACAATGATAAATCCGGGCAACTCAGGCGGACCACTCGCCAATGAATACGGTGAAGTCGTCGGTCTAAATTCTTTCATGCATGCTGATGGCGTAGGATTGAATTTCGCCTTGTATATACAGGATTTGATCGAATTGGATGACTACGCCATCGTTCCATTACACAATCTAAATGAACTTGTTGTACATATACATACGCTGTATGGGGTACGCTGAAGACGAATACGCTTAGGCAACGCTTCCAGCGTAGGAGGTTGTTGGTATCGCTAACCCAGGGTAGGCCTTGACCTTGCGGCCAAGTCCAACCCTGGGCTGTATTTAGCACAGCTCCTTCGGAGCACTTTTTCGACAATGTACAATATACAGCCCTCTATTGCTTGATCAAATCGAAGAAAGCTTCGTTTCTCCCATATTTCAAAGAAGCAAGTGTACTTTACGACTCCACTCATCCGCCTTCCGGGTCACTTCGGGGCGAAGCATCCGTCATCTCTACGAAATCGGGCTTCTCACAGGCCTAGCCTTTGCCATCTCAGTCCGATCCCATGGCTTACTGAACCGACATGGAGATGGGCAGCAGGGGCGGTACGATGACAGGCTCTTCCTCTTCTTCTTCCTCGCCGAATTCGTCCGGGTAGTTTTTCGCGAGCCATTCAGAGAGTGCTTCGGTGGGTTCGTCCATGTAGAAGCAACGGGCGATCTGCTCGTTAAAGCGATAGAGCACGGGGAAGCCCTCGGTGAACATGCCACGCAAAATACTCATCTCGATCTGACGCTGGCCGACGCTGCGGTAGAAGGTCTGGAGTTCGTAGGCTTCCCGCATGGGCACGGGCGAACCGCTGGGCACGGGCGTGGAGCGCTCGGGGGCGCCTTCCATCTCGGGGCTGTCCCACGGGGCGCCCCAGCGCAACTCGGGTGGGTGGTTCGGGTCAAAGGACATGTCGTAGAGGCGGTCTTCAATGTCGGTGAGGGTCAGGCGCACGCGTTCGCCCCGCGAGTTGGTATAGTGCATGTAATGCTCATCAAATATACGCTCTTTCTCGGCAATCAGGGCGCGGGCCAGATCGGCCTGGGTCCGGATTTCATAGGCCTCCAGTCCGGTCAGGTCGACAAAGTCCGGCATCATGCCAAAGCAGTCTATGGCGTAGCGCACCCAATCGGCGAGATAGTGGTATTTGTTGCGGCGGTCCACGTCGGACGACGGTGAACTCCAGGTTTCCCAGCGTCCATGAGCCTGGAAGATGTTTTCATCGGGGCGCTCCGCCGGAAAGGTGATTGGTCCGTTCTGCTGTACGTTCGTCCAGGCCGCCTGAACAAAGTCTTCGCGGAAGATATAGGCGTCCAGGATTTCTTCAACATACTGCTCCATGAACTCCAGCGGGCGGATATAGTCCACGCTCTTCATACGCAAGCGCACAAAGGCGTGGTAATCAGTGGGCCGAAAGTCGCCCATGTCAATGAATCGTTGCTCAATCAGCGACTCCAGCACGGTATACTGCTCGGTGGAGAAACCGAACTCCCGCATTTCCTCATTGGTGCGGCGGCGGACATTGGTCACGACACCCTGGCTGTTGGTTTCCGCGATGGGAAAGCGCCAGATGCGCATGCCATGGAAGCAACCCGCCCATTCATTCTCGTCCGACTGCGAACCCCGGGGCGTGATGCCGGAAACGGTATTCATGCCGTTGTAAGTGTAGATGTCGCGGGTGGGGGTAATGCTGGCGTTGAGGAATTGTAACTCGCCATAGGGGCTGACCGTGCCCAGGATGAGGGTGTGGCCATCGAGATAGTTGATCGCGCCGGGCAAGAGGTAATCGGGGTCGATGGCGACCGGGAGCGTGTCGGAAAGATGGGCGTTGCGCCCATTGAGCTCGACCCGGAAGTTGCCGGTGGAGAAGCCGACGGTCATATTCCGGAAGAAATTATTGACGCTGCCCGCCGTGAAGCTGCTGAGTTGGCCCCCTGGGATGTTGTTCGGAGAAGTGCGCACATCGCCCTGACCGCCGGAAGAAACATAGGACATCATCCAGGGCAGGCCACGACGGTAGGCGTAGTAGGCCGGCAGGAAAACCCCAAGCTTCGCACAATCTACGTGGTTATGACAGAACATGAGCGTGGAGCGGGGGAGCTGCGCATTGCCCCGGCCCAGGAAATTCGGGTCTTCAAGCAGGTTCATTTCCGGGTCCGTGATGATGCGGTCCAGGCGCGCCTGCCGCTGATCGACGTCCCCGCCGTCGGTTTTCATGTAGTAGATATGCTCAATCCAGCGTGCATAATGACGCACCTCCTCCATGTTCCATTGCCGCAGCAATGGCCAGGCTCCGCGATTGGAGCTGATACTGGGGGGGTTGGGATCGCCCTGGGCCGTGGCGGCGGGCATCATCCAGGCAGCAACAACGACTGTCAACAGCAACAACAAGGTAGTGTAACTCTGAAAACGCATAAGGCGCCCTCTCGGATGGTTGATTCCAACTAATCGACTGGCAAATAGCCGCATTGTGTTGAATACGTGGTCAAATTATACCAAATTTTTCACGGAATGGGGCAGCATGCGGGAACAAAACGCTTGATTGGGGAAACGAAGCTACATCATGCAGCAGCGTATGCCTCGCGTTGCTCCACGCCCAAGGGCCACTCACCGACACAATTCGACCCACACGAAGCGCAGGGGGCAACGCGTGGGCCGTGAGGGTGCTATATTCTATTTTCAGTGGCGATGTCGTTAGTCGCGCTTGGCGAGGACATCCTTCTCGTAGGCCTTGACCTCGTTCAACCAGTCTGCGCCGACGGGCACGTCGTTCTTCAGGCAGTAGTAGTCCCAGACCTGGCCGAAGGGCATGGTCTTGAGCTCTTCCAGCATGGCCAGCCGGTCGGTGTAGTTACCTTCCAACTCGAAGTCACGCAGCATTTGCGTGGGCTCCAGCATGGCAAGCAGCAGGCCCTTGATCGTGGCGCGGGTGCCGGTAGCCCAAGCCGCGATGCGGTTGATGCTGGCGTCAAAGAAGTCCAAGCCGATATGTACGCGCTTCTCGTAGTTGTTGCGGATGATTTCCTCGGTGATGGCGCGCAGGTCGTCGTTCAGGATGACCACATGGTCGCTGTCCCAACGCACCGGACGGCTCACATGCAACAGAATCTCCGGCACGTAGAGCAGCACCGAGCTGATCTTGTCGGCGATGCTCTCGGTCGGGTGGAAGTGGCCAGCGTCCAGGCAAAGCAGGATTTGGTTCTTGATCGCGTAACCCATGTAAAACTCATGCGAACCGATGACGCAGGTCTCCGATCCGATGCCGAAGAGCTTACACTCCACCGCGTCCAGGTTGTGCTGTGGGTCCAGTTTTTCCTTCATCACAGCATCCAGTGCTTGCTCCAGACGGGCGCGGGGACCATGGCGATCCACCGGGATATCCTTAAAGCCGTCGGGAAGCCAGATATTGGTGACGGCCGGAGAGCCCAGGGCCTTGCCGATATAGGCGCCGATCTGGCGCGAGCGAATGCAATGCTCAATCCAGAACGCACGGATGCCATCATCCGAGTGCGACAGCGTGAAGCCGTCGTCTGCCTTCGGGTGGGCGAAGCAAGTTGGGTTGAAGTCGATACCGAGCCCCAGGGACTTGGCCCAGTCGATCCAGTTGTCAAAGTGTTCTGGCTCGATGGCGTCCCGGTCAACGACCTTGTCGCCAAATTCGCCATACATGGCGTGGAGATTGAGGCGGTGGGTTCCGGGAATGAGGCTCAGGGCCTTGGCGGCGTCCTGGCGCAATTCATCGGCCGTTCGCGCTTTGCCCGGGTAGTTCCCCGTGGCCTGGATGCCCCCGCCGCTGAGCGACTCCACCTTTTCAAAGCCGACGACGTCATCGCCTTGCCAGCAATGCATGGAAATAGCGATTTTCTCCAACCGGGCCATTACCGCATCGACATCAACGCCATAGGCCGCATAGGCCTCTTTTGCGAAGTCATAGCCCTTTTGAACCTGAGCTTCGTTGTTTTTTGGAAACATTATCAATTCCCCTTTACGGACCTCTGCCCGTGTGTGTATGTACCCAATGTCCTTTACGTATCCCCCGGGAACAGTGGGAGAAATTACGGGCGGGACTGTTTTCACGTTGGCGTGACACAACGCAGTTGCCATTAGCGATGAAACCTGGCAGGGATCCCCAACTTCCTCCGGTTGCCCATGGCGCAAGCAGGGCCCTGTGCGTGTGTCTGGTGGATCATATGAAAGCATATTCTCCATCGATTCCGCAAGATTCCAACGATTTCCTTCCCTCGGGAATGGGTTTCAGGGAAACACTTCAAGCCCAGATAACCAAACGTGGAGCCTGAAAAATGCGCAATTTATGCCACACAGGCTTGATGCCGGTATAAGGGGTTGATTACACTGCTACACGTTTGTCAGCAGTGTACCTGCCGCTGACGTTCTTAGACGGTTGTCCCCCGTCTGGCGAAAGTGGCTTCGACTGTCCCACTGGGCTCCAGACAGCGTTTTAAGTATTCTTTGTGGTGTTATCTGCGCCACATTCCAGAAAGGGTTAGCGCTCCATGCGGTCTTTGTACATTTTCATTCCACTGGTCTTGTTGGCCTTCTCACTGGGCATCGGCCTGTACCCAGTCAGCACCGGAGCCGAGCCGCACCAACCGCCGGATGCGCCGCCGTCCATGGAAGTGGACCCGAACATGTCGCTGGAAGACATGATGAACATGCTGATGGACGTAAACGGAGTGGTTGCCGAGGAGCCTGCGGAGGAACCGGAAGCAGCGCCCGAGGAGGACGAGCCGCCGCTTCAAATCCCCGATCCCGAGCCCGTTGCAATTCCGGACCCCGAACCCGAACCGGTAGTAACGCCAGAAACGGTTGAAAAAGAGGCAACAGCGCCGGAGCCCGCGCCGGAAGCAATCCCGGACCCTGAACCGTTGCCGGAAATCGAAGAAGTGCAAGCGGCAGAAGAAACCACCTCGGAAACGCCCCTGGCAGAAGAAACGCCCCTGGCGCTCGAAGAGGCGGTCGAAACCGAAACCGAAACCGAAACCGAAACCGAAACCGATACCGATACCGATACAGATACAGATACAGATACAGATACCGGGGAAGCCGCGTCCACGGACGAAGCAGACCCATTTCTGGATGCAGACTCCGAACTGCGCAACATGCTGCAGCGTCACTACGGTGGCGCGACACCTACCCCGATATCCCCCGGAGCCGCCCCGTTGCCCTTCGGCGAAACGGGACCTGCGCCAGATGTTGCACCTACCGAACCCGATATGCCGTCTGATGCGGATGATGAATTACGCCAGATGTTGCAACAACACTATGGCGGCGCAGAACCTACCCCCATTGCGCCGGACAGTCCCGGCGCACCCTTTGCAGAACAGCCGGAATCCGAGCTGGCCATGCCGGATATGCCCGAAGAATTGCGCTCGCAGTTACCCGACTCCATGGATCGCCACCCAGGCACGGCAACAGGAGTACAGCCCCTGGATCCAGATCTATACGATAGTGGCATCGTGCGCGCATTGCCCTCTCTGGAATTGCCGGAAGCAGCAGACCCAATCCAGCGCAGCATCGGGTTGCAGGGGCTGTTGGCCCAGGGCCGTTCCTTGCTCTACGCCAATCTGCACCAGGCCGTTGCCGCCAATGATCTTTATGCGGTCATCGACTTTATGGAAGCGCCCACGCCGCCATCCCTGGAAGAACGTAACAGCAACTACGAAACACCCCTGCTGGTAGCCGCGAGGCATGCTTCGTGGCCGGTAGCGCTGGAACTGCTGCACGCCGGGGCCAGTGTACAGGTCCGGGACAGCAACGCCGATTCGGTGTATCACCTGGCCGCCGCCCGGGACAACACCCAATTGCTGCATGGGCTCTGGAGCCTG
>SKJD01000307.1 GCA_007116095.1 Candidatus Hydrogenedentota bacterium | reverse complement strand
CGAACATATCCAGGTCGCGGATAGGCATGCTGTTGCCCACGAAGAGGATGCCGCCTTCCGGGCAATGCCGCGACACCATGCGCAGGACGCCCGGCTCTGTCAGCGCCTCCTCATGCCCCAGCGCTTCGCTGAGGTAGGCATCCAAGGCATCATCGGCTTCCGACCACCCCTGTGCCCAGGCCCCGGCTTGTGCAGGATCAATCTCCTTCGACAGGGCTTGGCCGATCTGCCCGCAAGCCACTTCCAAATCCGCCTCATAGCGCAAAGTCACGCGGTGATCGGGGTCCTGACGCTCGGGGTAGGCGTCCAGGTGCAGGTAAGGCGCCGAAGTCGCCGCCAGGTGTTGGGCCAGACGCTTGGAAACCAGCGGACCACCCAGGTGCAGTATGCAATCCGGCATGCAGTCCGCAGCGAATTTCGAGGCGCGCAGCAAGGCGTCGTAGTAACGAACAACCCCCGGGACTTCCCGATTCAGCCGCAGGTTCGCGGTGATGTCCGCGAAGACCGGCCAGCCCAGGGCCACGGCCAGGTCGCGTACCGCCTGTCGTTCTCGGGGATTCCGGAGTTGGCCCACGACCAATAGCCCGCGTTCCGCCCCAGTGAGGGCGCCAGCCAGCTCGGTGCAGACCGATGCGCTCAAGGTCGTCGGCGCCACTTCCCAGCGCGTGTAGGGTTGGCCGCTCGCAAACCATGTCGCCAGGGCAGGCTCCGGTGCGGGCATCGGCATCTCTGTCGGGGCCAGCGGCTCGCGGAAGGCGAAGTTGAGCTGAACCGGGCCAGCGTAAGCCCCCGTCGCCCGACGCAGGGCCTGGGCAATGGTCGTCAGCAACATCGTGACCGGCAATTCCGGGCCAGGACAGGGCAATTGCTGGAACCAACGCAGGTAGTCGCCGAAAATCTTGTACTGGTCGATGGCCTGGTTCGCGCCGCAATCAAGGAGCTCCGGCGGGCGATCCGCCGTCAGGAGCAGGAGCGGAACCCGGGAGGCGTCGGCCTCGATCACGGCGGGAAAATAATTGGCGACGGCGCTGCCCGAGGTGCAGATTAAAGCGACCGGCTTATTCGTTGCACGCGCATAGCCCAGGGCGGCGAAGGCCGCGCCCCGCTCGTCGAAGTGCATGCGACGATATGCTTCCGGATGCGACGCCACCGCCCAGGCCAGGGGTGTGCTCCGCGAGCCGGGTGATATGAAGAAATTTTGCACGCCCTGCCGCAGCAGCTCCTCGACGACGAGCGCAGTCCAGCGGTAATTCCAGTTTGGGGCATTAAGCGGGTTCATGATGTAGGGCTTCCAGAAAATTGCTGACTTTGTTCTCGATCTCGCACCACTCGTCTTCGGCCACCGATCCAGGCACGATGCCCGCACCACTGTAGACCGACAAATTGCTCCCCTCGACCAGGCCGGAACGTATCGCCACGCAGAACTCGGCGCGGTTATGCGCCACCCAGCCGACCGGCGCGGCGTAGAGACCACGGTCAAAGGGCTCATGCTTGCGAAGCCAGTCCAGGGCCGCCTCCCGGGGCGCCCCCCCCACCGCCGGGGTCGGGTGCAAGGTCTGGAGCAAGGCGACGTCGTCCACATCCGCGTGTAATACCCCCTCCAGCGGTGTGTAGAGGTGCTGGATGCGGTTCAAGCGCATGATCCCCGGCTCCGGCACGGCCGCCACCGACTCACAGAAGCGGTCCAGATGATCGCACAGGCTCTGCACGACAAAGCGGTGTTCCCGCTGTTCCTTCTCCGAGGCCAACAGCTCCGCCCGGTACGCCGCATCCACCGCATCGGAGTCGCCCCGGGGCCGCGTGCCCGCCACGGCCTCGCTGATGAGCCGCGTCCCCTCCCGCTTGAAAAGCCGCTCGGGCGAGGCCCCAATGAAGGCGCGGTCCGCCACGGGATGAAAGCAGAACTCGTAGGAGCGGATCGTCTTTTGACGCAATGCCCAGAGCAGGCGCACCGGGTCCAGCGGCGCATCGGCCTGGAAGGTCGTCTCCCGGGCCAGGACAATCTTGTCCAGGCCACCGTCTTTGAAGTCCGCCAGGGCCCGGTCCACCAGGCGGTCCCAGTCCGGGCGGCTCGGCAGGTCTTTTCGGTCACGCACGGGGGGCAATTCCACGCTCATGGCTGGGGCCGCCTCCATGCGTATCTCCGTCAATGCTGCTTCCAGCGATGCCAGAAGCTCTTCGGGCCGCTGCGCGTCATCCCAGTGCAGGTTGCAGGCAAATTCGATGCTTGTGGCCCCAGCGGCGTCTACCCGGGCGAGCAGCTCGAAGCGCGGCACGACAAAGCGGTAGCCCGCAAAACGCGCCCAGCGACTCGCCTGTTCGGAGCGCGGTTGAAAACGCAGCCCGCCGTAGTAGCGCAGCTCTGGAAAATCCGCCGAGAGCCGGGCCTGCATCGTGGCGAAGGCCGTGGTAATGTCCCCGCTGTCCGGCGGCATGAGGACATCCGCCTCTCCCACGCCCGCCATCTCCAGACTGCCGCGCCGGTCGGACCAAAAATACTGGGTCGTCTCCGGCTGGGCGGCCAGCCAGAGCAAGGGCTCCAGCCCCGCCACGGGCACGGCAGCACGCAACAGGCGCGGCGACTGCGGCAAGGGAGCGCGCAGCAGTTGGCGCAAGGACTCCAGCAGGCGGGCGGGGGCGCTTTCTGGGCGTTGATCGTCTGTTATATCGGCGGCGTACTGCACAATGGCCTTTCAGGGAAAAATTCGTTGGTTTCCGGCGACATAATACGCCCCAAATGGGCGCATACGCCGGAAAAATTAAGGAATTGAAAGCCAGGTAGACAATTTGGCTTTCAGGGGAAATTGTAAGCCAGCCGGGCGGAGGGCTGCAATGTTCACCCGAAAATTATATTCTCAGCGCAAATACATTCATTTATACCAAGAAATGACATGGGATGCAGCCCCAGATGCGGCAATCACCTTAACCGCTGGAACTCGGCCCCGAAACAGGTGTATACATAAGTTGTAGTTCTGATATTACCGATCTTGTTAATCCATAACGAAGCGTAGAGGCGAACCTTGTGTTCGCCCGCGTGGGTGGGCTTTCCCACCCACGTCATCCCTGCGGAGGGGTTTGTTGATTAAGTCGATTTTTCAGGAATTTTGGACAAACAGCATTCATTTAGTGGCAACATGTCTCTTCAAATAGCCTCGGGGTTCGGCAAAACCGTTGTGGTTGACTATCAATTCAAGACGACACAACGACCAACCCCGGCAGGGGTTACGGATGAATAGCCCGGGGTTGAACTAGAGGGCGTGTAACGCCCGTAGGCGATACCCCGGGAACCGGGTTCACAAAGAAAAATCGACCATGAAGGGGTCGCGGATGATCAAATAAGCCCAATTATACTCTTACACCCCAAGGCCTTATGTGGAGCGATCTTCCGCGATGAACTGGATCGCAATGTCTTCAGCTATCGCGACGGCGTCGGCGACCTCCCCGTGGAAGGCGTCTTTGGGAACATCATCCACGAGCGCGGCGGCGAACACGAGGAAATCACCCTCACTCCAGAGCTGGTCGCCGAATGGAGCGCCCAACCCAAGGATGACAACGAATAAGCCCAAACCTTGCAAACGCCCCTACGCAACACCCCCGAGCCGCTGCGCCTGGGGGTGTTTTTTTGTGCAGTCCGGATACAGGGACAACACATCGCAGGAGCGCGCCAGGCGATGCCCAGGCCCCAAGTCAACATGGTGGCGGCATTTCCTACAGCACATACCAATTTATGCAAGGTGCGTATATTGAATTTTATAAAACTTTGGTATAGAATGTGAAATATCATTTTGCTGCTATGCTGTTGTTTTGAGACAAAATTGCGCCATGGCGCATCAACCTACAGGAGGTTAGCGCCCAGGGGGGAGACCCGGGCAAGGAAAGATACAGGGAGCAGTAGTTGTAAAAAAAGCAACCTTGACCTACATTTTTAATCAATGGCAGGCGCGTAGGCCTGCTCAGAGGAGTTTGGCATCATGAGACGTAAGCACTTATCGGGTAAAGGCTTTACCCTGATCGAATTGTTGGTCGTGATCGCCATCATCGGCATCCTCGCGGCCATTTTGTTACCGGCTTTGGCCCGTGCCCGGGAGGCCGCCCGACGCGCTTCCTGCGCAAGCAACCTGAAGCAGTGGGGCCTGATTTTCAAGATGTACAGCGGCGAGAGTCGGGGCGGGAGCTTCCCGACGAAGTCGCAGTGGGGCGTGGGGCACATGCTGCTCTTCCAGGGGGTGAACAGCCCTCAGCTCTACCCGGATTACTGGAACGACCCGGCGATCGCCATCTGCCCCTCGGACAACCGCGCTGGCGAGTTTGACACCCAGCACTGGTGGTCTGGCTACGCAAATATCCCGGGGCTCCAGGGGCAGAACCTGACCGAAGCCGTGAACGCGATCTCGGACAACGGCAATCCGGCCCTGACCGGTGTGGCCAATGGCGCCCGGCACACCCTCTTGTCCCATCCCTATTCCTACATCTACAACCCCTACGCCACACGCACCGGCTCGCAGTGGCTGGACACCGTCTTCGGCTACCAAGGCAGCGCCTGGCGTTGGACGAATGCGCCTGAGGGCGATCCCGCGCACTTTGAAGTGCGTTACAGTGGGGGCGACATCGCCGCCGTGGGCGCGCCGAACTGGATCGCCATCTGGAAGTGGAAGAACGTCGGCCAGATCGATATGGGCACGACGCAGTTGCAGGGCCATCCACAATCCTGGGGCTGGATGGATGACGACGGCAGCCCCCTGCCTTCGAGCTATCCGCTGTTGAAGGAAGGCATTGAGCGCTTCTTCATCACCGACATCAACAATCCGGGGGCCGCGGCCCAGGCCCAAAGCGACATGTTTGTAATGTGGGACGCCTGGGGCGTCCAGTCGCATGAGGCCGACAACTGGGGCGAGTCCACGGGGACCATGGTCTTCAACCACATCCCAGGCGGCTGCAACATCCTCTACATGGACGGCCACGTCGAGTTTGTGCGCTACCAGGAGAAGCCCCCGCTACAGAGTCCGCCGAACACCGTGCAGAACCTGAACAGCCAGATGCGCTGGTGGACCTCCCGCTTCGGCGGCGCGGGCTGATCCCGCCTCCGACTGGCGATTTGGAAATAGCGCATACGAAGTCAGCGCAGTCCTATAATACCGAGAATACACCACGGGCTTCGGCAAGATGTCGGCGCCCGCGATTTACCCTATGAGAGAGGAATTTGGATATGGACAAGAAAACGCTGCTGATTCTGTTGGGCATCGCCATCGTTGCCTTCGTCGCCGTGCGTTTACTTTTTGCGCCGGGCGGCAACGAGGTCGTTATTGAGATGACCCCGGATGAACAACAGATGCACCAGCAAATGCAGCAGATGATGAACTCGCAAATGCAGGGCCAGGTCCCCATGCCCCCGCAGAACCAATAAGCTACAACGGGGGAATTGTATAGACTGTATGGACGCGATGCGTTTTTGCATCGTGTTTTCTGAAGTGGACCTTGTGGACGAAGTGGACTGTAGTTCGGTGTCGGACTATGCTACTTCGTCCACACCGTTTACACTGTCCGCCCCTCTTTTGCGCCACTACCCGCCTTCACCCCGCCACGAATTATTCACCCGCACCTAATTAAATGCGAATATTCACCGCCTACACTATGCCTGTCAACTTCACCAGTGTGGAGTTGCTAAGTCAATAAAGATACTGCAAAACCAATGGAACGCAGAAGGAGTAGGCATAGTGAAACGCAATGGATTTACCCTGATTGAATTGCTGGTGGTGATTGCCATCATCGGCATCCTGGCGGCGATTCTGCTGCCGGCGTTGGCGCGGGCCCGGGAGGCGGCGCGGCGCGCTTCATGTGCGAACAACCTTAAACAGTGGGGCCTGGTCTTCAAGATGTACTCGAATGAAGACCGGGGCGGAAAGTTCCCGCGTATCCTTAACCAGGACTACGCCCGGGACGCCAGTTGTCAGCGACGTGTGGGCCGCCCCCGGGGCTTTGTCTGGATGCCGTCTATTTATCCAGACTACCTGAGCGACCTGAACCTGACTGTTTGCCCGTCGGGTGTGGATGCCGGCGAAATGTCGCAAAACTGGGAGGAGCCGAACGGTCGCTGGCTCCAGACGGCCTGTGAGTCGGACCCGAGCTTTGGACGCCTGGATCCGGCGAAGATCGGCAATGCGGAAGAGACACATTATTACTACTACGGCTATGTGGTGGATAGCGATGGCGCCTGGGCGACCCTAAACCAGACCATCCGCGCCTACCTGGTCACCGCACTGGACGGACAGCAATTTGCCGCGAATGCCTCGGATCCCTTGCGTGGCCGTGCCTTCCAGGCGCTGGACAGCGACTACAACCCCTTCAACATCGCTGACGCCGCGGCGATCACGAACAGCATCGAGGCGCGATTGCTGAACAACGGCGCCACCATCGACCGGCCGATCGTCGCGCAGGGTACGGGCGGCTCGAACACGCTGTACCGTATCCGCGACGGCGTCGAGCGTTTCCTCATCACCGACATCAACAATCCCGGCGCCAACGCAGCGGCACAAAGCAATATCCCGGTCATGTGGGACCGCATCTACTTTGGCCGTGGCGACGATCGGCGGAATGTCCGCTTCAACCACCTGCCCGGCGGTAACAATGTGCTGTACATGGACGGCCACGTGGAATTCATCCGTTATCCGAACACGGACTTCCCGGTCTCCCCGACACACGCCGTCTTCGGCCGCATGTAAGTAGCAATCCCAGCCTGGGGTAAGCGTTTGTGTGCGATAGCGCCCACCGACACAGCCCCAGGCTGTTTTGTT
>SKJD01000221.1 GCA_007116095.1 Candidatus Hydrogenedentota bacterium | reverse complement strand
TCAGCGTCCAGAGATCACGGACACCGCCCGTCGACTCAATGGCGCGCAGCAGACCGCCCTGCCCCATGTTGTACGCGGTGACGGCCAACGGCCAATCGCCATCAAAATAGTTGTGCAGGTCTTGCAGGTACTTAATCGCGGCCTGGGTCGAACTCTGCCAATTATAGCGTTCGTCCACATAGCTGTCGATGCGCATGTTGTAGCCTTGAGCCGTGGGACGCATGAACTGCCACATACCGCCGGCGCCCGCCCAGGAGACTATCTTCGGGGTGTATTGGCTTTCCACCATGGCCAACCACTCCAGCTCCAGGGGCATACCGGCTTTGGCCAACTCGGCGCGGATGTAGGGCCGGTAGATATGGCTACGGTCCAGGCCGCGCTGGAAGGCCCGGGGGTAGCCGTTCTGAATGCGGTGAATTTCCCGTTCCACCATCGGCGGCAAAGGATCCGGGATTTCCAGGCGGGCATACTCGCCGTCGGCAATGTCCTCAAACCAGATACGACGGTAGCGCTCGGCGATTTCCGCCTGCGCGGAGGCGCTGCTGAGGATACTGCCATGCGTTTCCATCAGCGCCACGAAGACCGACAGTTCAATGTCGGTGCCGGCCAGTGCGTCGCGCACATCGTCAAAGGCCTGGCCCTGTTCAACGTCCACCCCCGTATCCTGAATGCCGGCATAGGCTTCTTCCGCCTGTTTTAAAGCCGTCGAGATATCCGCCGGGAGGATAACGGGGTCCAGATCCTCCGCCCCAACTTCGGCCCGGGGCATGGGGTCAAACTGGTGCACTTCCCGCATATGCGCGGCACAACCTGTAATGACCGCAAGTAGCCCCAACAGGAGCGCCTGACATGCCCGACCCAAAAAGGGGCGGACCAATCGGTAGTAATTACATTGTGATTCGGACATGACGGAATATCTCCAGGTTTGTATTGCCATTCCTGTGGATAAGCAATTAAAACATCATCTGTTTATACAGTGCGACACACAGCTTCTGGATTGGCGTCGACAAACTACATTCTGCATCGGGATTCGCAGGGACATCCCCTCGACACGTTACCGCGCAAGCGTTGTAACAAAACATAGTTTAGACTGTATATTGTGTAGAGTCAAGAAATATCAACTGCATCTTGTTGAATGGGCACAGCCCTCCCCCTCTACAGACGGACGGCGCATATTCATAATTGCTGGCTATGTCAAAATGCTTCGCCCCGTTCGTGGGCGGCGGCCAGCTCTGCAATGACATCCGGGTCTACCTTGGGAAACAGGACCTGGGGCTTCTCAAGCGCATGGCCGGCAGGCAAATGGATTTTGGCCAGGTTCCAGCCATCCTCGCCGCCTTCCGGGCCGCCTTCAGGCAGGGTAATCCCCAGGGTCTGACCCAGGCGCTCGGCGGCGTCGGGCGTGAACGGCGCCAAGACATGACAAAGCGCCTTGACCACCTGGCAGCAGACATAAAGCGTCGTGCCGGTGCGGTCCAGGTCGGTTTTCCGGGTCACCCAGGGCGCTTTGCCGTCGAAATAGACATTGGCCTTGCGCCCCAATTCGATCACCCGCTCTATCGCCTGGCGGAATCGACAGTTGCTCAGCGACTCACCGATGGCGTCTACCTGTTCCGGGATATAGGCCAGCAACGCTTCGTCTTCGGCGTCCAGCGTTCCTTCCGGCGGGACGGCCTGCGCAAAATTCTTCACCGCCATCGTAAGGCTGCGGTGGATGAAATTGCCGACCACGTCACAGAGCTCGCCATTGTAACGATTCATGAAGTCGTCCCAGTCAAAGTCGGCGTCCTTGCTCTCCGGGGCGATGGCGCAGAGATAATAGCGGATGACGTCCCGAGGGAACTGATCCAGCGCCCATTTCACGCTGATCATGTTGCCGCGTGATTTCGAGCCTTTCTCCGATTTGCCGGTTTGCCGGTTATAGACGTTCAGGTATTCATTCCCAACCACCTGGTCCGCCAGGACATAATCGCCCTGACCCATGAGCATGGCTGGAAAAATGACGGCGTGGAAAGGGATGTTGTCCTTGCCGATGAAGTGCAGTAGCCGCGTCTTTGGGTTTTTCCACCACTGCTCCCAAGCGGTGTCGTCGTTTTCTTGCTCAATCCCCCATTGCCGCGTGTTGGTGACATAGCCGATGGGCGCATCGAACCAGACGTAAATCCGTTTCTTTGCGGCGTCGGGATCATCCAGCGGAATGGGCACGCCCCAATCGGTGTCACGGGTGATACAGCGCGCACGCAGGTCGTTGATCCAGCCCAGGGCTATCCCGCGGACATTAGCGCGCCATTCCGGGTGTTCATCGACCCAGGTTTTGAGGGGCTCCTTGAATTCCGGCAGGTCCAGAAACCAGTGCCGAGATTTCTTGAGGATGGGCATGGAACTGTCGCCGGGGATGTTGGCTCGGGGCTCCACCAGATCATGGGCGGCATACTGCGCGCCACAACTTTCACATTCATCGCCATTAGCGTTTGTATAGCCGCATTTCGGGCAGGTACCCCGGACATAGCGGTCCGGTAGAAAGCGATCAGACTGCTCGGAATACCACAGCTCGACCTCTTCGGCGTAAATCTTGCCATCGTCGTCCAGCGCCTTGAAAAAGGTCTGGGTGGTGTCGACATGCAGCTCCCACGAGGTGCGGCCATACATATCATATGAAATGCCCAGGCGCTCGAAGGCCTCTTTGTTGGCAAAGTGGTAGCGGTCAATGACTTCCTGCGGGGAAATGCCTTCCTTCAGGGCGGTCAGCGTGATGGGCACGCCGAACTCGTCCGAACCACCGATATACAGCACCTTCTCGCCCCGCATCCGCATGTAGCGGACGTAGATGTCCGCCGGTAGGTACGCGCCCGCAATATGCCCCAGATGGATGTGCCCGTTGGCGTAAGGCAATGCGCTGGTAACCAGTACCCGCTCAAAATCAGTGGTCTTCGGGCCGGCTGCGCCGGTTTGCGTTTCGGTACTCATGGGTGCTGTACAATTCCTTTACTTCAACCTGCCTGTCGGGCATACCGGGGTTACGGAATCTCAACAGGGGTATTACTCAGGCAAAACCGGCCATTTTCACAAAGAATGAGGGGCGTACCCCCCTAAAAAAACAGACCGGATGACACAAATTTACCGTGCAATCTGCTATACACGGGGAAATGCATTATAGAAGGCCCCATTATACCGAAACACCGCCAGAACATGCATCTGACAGGATCAGGAAAAACGGGGTAAAACGGCTGCGTCGGCAGACCGGTTATCCCCCGCCCTCAGGTAGGGGTGCGGTAGAGCAGGACCATGCCGAGTGCAAAGAAGCAGGCGTTGGCGAGCCAGGCAGCGATGACAGGTGGCAAGGCTTCCATATAGCCCAGGCCCATACCGAGTAGAAAGAGCAGTAAGTAGGCCAGGCCGATGGCGATGCTTAGACCAAAACCGACGGCCACGCCGCCCCGACGAATCCGTATGGCGAAGGGGATGGCCAGGAAGATCATGACGAAGGAGAGGGCGGGTCGGGCGAATTTCGCGTGGTAGTCCACCCAGTAGCGGTCGACGGGAATGCCCAGGTTGGCGGCATGCTCCAGGTCATCGGCCAGGGTTTGGGCGCTTTTCGTATCGGCGGGCTGCTCCAGGGCAAAGAGCTGATCCGGGGCTTCGTTGAAGGGCGCGCGCGCCTGGGTGATGCGATCCACCTGCAGGTCCCAGTCCTCGCCGAAGCGCGCCCAACGGCCATCTTCCAGAATCCAGGCGTTCACGTTCTCATCCCAGTAGATGCGGTTGGCGCGGATCTCCTGCACCACATCGTCCTCAATCGCATGCAGATAGACATACTGCCCGGTGAGCGCGGTGCGGTTGAACTTGAGCACGTGGCAGGTCCAGGTCTCATCCAGATTCGCCCAGCTTATCGGCGCGCGGTTGGCGTCATGCACCATGCGCGAGAAATACTCGTCCTCAATCTGTCGCGCCCTGGAGGTGGCCGAGACACCCCAGGTCTCCTGCACCCAGAAAGCGCCGACAGCCATGACCAGCGCAACTAGCACCGGCGCGCATATGATGCGGTACAGGCTGACGCCTCCGGCCAGAATGGCGGTGATTTCACTGTCCTGCGCAGCCTTGCCCAGCACCATCAACCCCGCGATAAGGACGGCCAGGGCCGCCGCCTGGTACTCGAAGAGGATGGTGGGGATAAAGGTCAGGTAGTACTGCAGGGCAACACCCACCGGCACGCCATAGTTTCGGAAGTCCTGGCCGCGCTGGCTGAGAAAGTCGATGGCGATATAGAGCAACACTACCGTGATCAGGATGCGAAAGATGGCGCCGATCATGCGCTTGCCCAAATAGCGATCGAAAAGGGTCATACGCGGTCCACCCGCCAGAGCAGGAAGCTTCCGGCCGCCAACAGCACGAGATTGGGAATTTGCCCGCGTATCACTGCATCCGCCAGGCCGGGGATATACATCGGCTCAGCCACCTTGCGCAGCGTAAAATAAAGCGCCACAATAACCAAACCGCTGAGAAAGGCGTAGGTGCGGCCCGTGCGTTTCATGCGCGCCCCAATCGGCGCCGCCACAAAGGCGACGCTGAAGCACATCAACGGAAAGGCAAAGCGGTTGCTGATTTCCATACGCTGCTCCCGCAGCTCCGCCCCCACCCGCAGGTTGCCCGTTTCGGCGAACTCCGCCCCCAGGCGTTCCTGACTCGCCAACAGCGCCGCAGCCGTTTGCCCTTCCTGACTGCGCTCAATGGCGCGTCGCTGGAGCTCGGGTACGGGTACGGTCAACTTGTCAAAGGTCACCTTGCGCTCTTGCTCTTCAAAGAACAGATAGCCCTGGTCCATTTCCAGGTAGCTTACGCCATCAACCTGCACAAGGCGCGCGGCGTCGGCGTAATAGGTTGTGGCGCCGCCGTCCTCCTTGCGCTCGAGGACCATGAGGTTATGTAGGGCGCCATCCTCCGATTTTTCCCCGATATAAACGCCCCAGCGGCCATACTCCTGCACGCGCCCGGTGGGCAGCATGTCGATGCTCATCCGCAGGGGCAGGTCGCTGGTGAGCAAATAGGTCAGGCGCACATAGGCCCAGGGCTGGCCGCGGTCGATGAGGAAGAAGGTCATGATGCTCAGGAGGAGCCCCGTCGCCAGCACCGGCAGCACAATCCGCCGCATGGGCACGCCCGCCGCCTTCATTGCGGTTAGCTCGCTGTGCTGGGCCAGACGGCCAAAGGTCAGCATGATGCCCATGAGAAAGGTGATCGGAAAGATGTACCCGATGAGCAGTGGAGACGAATAGAAGGACATGCGGGCGATGTCCCAAAGACGGACATCGGCATTGGGCACGTCCATAAAAAGCAGCCGCAGCTTGGACTGGATCTCGCCGGCCACCAGCACAAAGCCGATGACGATCACCGCCAACAGCGCCGGGCCCCAGATTTGTCGGAGTATGTAACGGTGCAATAACGCCAACCGGATATCCTCAGGCCGACGAGACGGTCGGCCAGCGCCAGTCTTTCAACAAGTACGTGTGATTAATGGGCTGCATCTTCTTCTTCGTCGTCAAGGAGATAGGCTTGCGGGTTCGCCACCTTGTCTGCTGCGCGCTGCATGGCGCGATCGAAGCCGATGACGACAAAAAGCGCGGCCACCGGAATCCAGAGTGGATCGAGATCAAACGGCCAGAACAGCATGGCCAAACCGTAGGCGATGGCGCAGAGCCAAAGCACCGACTCTTTGATCACATCAAGATAAATACCAAAGCCGACGCTTACCAGCAATGAACAGGCGAGGATCAATAGCGGCGCGTTGATCTCCGGCCAGAACAGGCCGATGGCGCCGTAGATGATCAGGGCCAACCCCAGCATGCGCGTACGCATCCGGGTAGGCTTGCAAACCATAAAATAGAGGGGATAGGCCACATAGAGCATGGCAATCCCGAATATAAGGACCTCACGTAGTTCCATGGCGTATTTCTTTCTGCTATGGCGTCGGGGGCCAAGGGGTTATTCGTCAAAGTCCGTCCGTGGTGATAGTCCTACTGCTACCCGCTTTGACGGGCCATGAAACGGTCCAGGTCTTCGCGGTTGGGCAAGGAAGGCTGGGCGCCCGTCTTCGTTACGGCCAGGGCGCCGGCAGCGTTGGCGTGGCGCAGCAACGTATTCATGGGCGCGCCCCAGAAAGCCCCCAGAGCGCCAGTAAAGGCATCGCCGGCCGCGGTGGTGTCTACAGGTGTTACGTAAAAGGCATCCACAAGCTGGATGCTGTCCCTACCGTAATACAAGGCGCCGTCTCTCCCCAGTTTCATGACCATGCTAACACCATGCCGTAGGTACAACATTTCCGCGATTGCACGGGACGAGACCGAGTCGTCCTGTACCGCCGCCAGGCGGGCGGCTTCATGCACATTGGGGGAGATCACATCGGCGGCGCTCCAGATCGCCTCGGGCAGTTCCTGATCCGAGCCAACGTCCAGGATGGAGGTGCATCCATGGGCGCGGGCCAACGCCAAGGCCCTCTCCACCGTTTCCAGCGGGGTCTCTAATTGTAACAGAACGACATCCGCGGCTTCGAAAAGCGCCGCCTTCGATTCCACATCTGCCGGGGTGAGCGCGAAATTCGCGCCCGAATGTACGACAATGCTGTTTTCCCCGGCATCATTCACCAGGATCATCGCCGTACCGGTGGGCTCCTCCGACGTCCGCTTCACGCCCGCCAACCCGATACCCTCATCAGCCAGCCCCTGACAGAGCGCATCCCCGAAGGCGTCTTCTCCGAGACAACCCAGAAACTGCACCGTCGCGCCCAGCCGCGCCGCAGC
>SKJD01000149.1 GCA_007116095.1 Candidatus Hydrogenedentota bacterium | reverse complement strand
CAAGTTTATGTCACGCCGAACAATCTGGTGCGCTTGCTTGAAGAAATGCGCACAGCCGATCGCTATTTTTCGGTGGATGCCCTGAAAATTGCCTATCCCTACGTAGGCTATGATGTAGAGCCACAGTTGATTGTAGACTTGTTGGTGACCCAGGCGCGATTCCGGATGCCGGAACAAACCGATACCGGGATGGGTCTGGCGATGGACACAGGTGGCAACGGCGAGCAACAGGGACCACAAATGCCGGGGATGGATATGGGCATGGGACCGGGTATGGGCCCCAACATGATGTTTCCGGGCATGGGCGGGCAGCAGCAAAATATGCAGCCGCCTCCGGAACCCGGAGTCGTTGAGCGTAGCTGGCGTTGGTTTAAGCGGCATGTCCTGTACATGAACTGAGCCGAACGTTACAGTGCATAGGTATTATTTGGATGGGGGCGGGGTATTATTCATAGGGTATGGGGAAGTGAGATGCACGCTTTTAGCGGCTTTTCTGTTGCGTAACGCTACTTTGAGGGGCGCGTACAAGCTATATTCGCATCGCTACGCCATAATGCTTTATAGTACATGCACATAATGGTAACGAAAGCAGAAGTTCAGGCTGGACGCCATAACAAGGGGACTGGGTATAGCTGGTGGATAAGCTACGTAAAATAGGCGCATGGTTATGGTGGAATAAAGAGCGGTTGGTGCTGATCATCATGATAGGCATTTTGGTCTATCGTGGGTATGTGATCTTCAATCCGCCGCCGGAACCGCCAATGCCCCCTTACCGCAATCCGATTGCCGATCCACAAGCGGTGGATGCCGGGCAGCGGCCCCCTGTGGTGCAACCCAGACCGCCGATGGATGTTCCACAAACCTACACGGAACTGCAAAATCGAAATCCATTTCGGTATAATGAGCGCGCTGGCGATCAAGCGCCAGTGGATCAAGCGGAAGAATTGGGTATAACGGTCTTGTCAATACGCGAAGGCGCTGGCCAATGGCGGGCGCGCATTCGCTCCGGAAATCGCACGGGGTGGTATGCGGTCAATGATTCGACCGATAATTTTGAAGTGTTGGAAATCAATCCGGAAGATGAAACGGTGGTCATAATGTCAACACGTTTTGATCGCACGTTTACATTGTCGCCGGAATAAGCGACAATTAACAGAGGTATGGCGGTAACGGTATGGTGCCTAAAAAACAGCGGAAGGATGACACCGTAATGAAAACAGGTATATTGCGATCAATCGCTCTGGGTTGGGTGGTGGCCCACGTGATGATTGCGCTGCCGGCAATAGGGCAAGACCACGCGGAAGCGATGGATACTGCGCCAAGCGCCGGTTTGCTCGCAACGGTAGATGAGGGAGATGCGACTATCTCGGAGGCTGAATCCTTTTTCCGGCAAGGCGTTGAGTTCTATCGGAATGATCGGTTTCGTGAAGCCCTGACCCAGTTCAATCGCACGTTGGCATTGGAACCGGATCATGAGCAGGCGAAGAGCTTTCAGGAAATGGCCAACAGTAAATTGCGGTTGGCGGAGGCCGGTGTCGACGATACCGATGCCCCACGTTTCCAGGCCTTCGATCCCGAATCCATTTCCGCCGGTGAAACGCCGCCTCAAACCGCTGATGAAATGCGACGTGAACAAGTTCGGATTTTGATGCGGGATGCTGGCCGTTACATGGAACATCAACGTTACGATGTGGCCATTCAGCTTTACGAGCGTGTCATTCAACTGGACCCGAGAAATGAAGCCGCGCGGGACGGCCTGCACCAGGCGACCGTGGGAGCCACCGAACGGGAAATGCTGCGCAGTCATCAGCAGGTGGATGAAGACCGGGTCATGATTCGGCGCTATATTGAAGACTCCAAAACCCTGCCAGATGGGGCCGATGCTACCGGGATCAAGCCATACCGCTTTACCATTCCGGAAGTGGATGAAGTCTACGAGGCGCCGGAAGAAATTACCGATATCGAGCGTACCCTGGAATCGGTGGTGGCGATTGAATTTGAAGATATCCACGTTCGTGACATTATTGAATTTGTTGGTGACACCTTTGACATAAATATTGTTATCGACAACCGCGCGGTACGCCCTGAACCCGAACCCATGCCCGAACTCCAGCAGCAACAGCAAGGCCCCGGCGGTCCTGGTGGTCCTGGTGGTCCTGGCGCCTTCCCTGGAGCCGGCGGCATGGGCGGCGGCATGGGCGGCATGGGCGGTGGTGGCATGATGAGCCCGATGCCCGGCATGGGCGGTGGCGGTATGGGCGGTGGCATGGGCGGTATGGGCGGTGGTGGCATGATGAGCCCGATGCCCGGCATGGGCGGCATGGGCGGCATGGGCGGCATGGGCGCCGGTGGCATGGGCGGTCAGTTCGGCCAGCAGCAGTTCACCGACGCTATCGACAACTTCTATGGCATCAAGAGCGATGGCATGGTGCCCTACATCAACCTGCGCGACGTCTCGCTGGGCCAGGCCTTGAAAGCGCTCTTGCGTCCGCTTGGCCTGGATTACACGATTGAGCCGGGCTTTGTCTTTATCAGCCGTCCGGAAATCCTGCGTCGTGAGAGCTTTGAAGAAATTGAAACCCGCTACTATGAGCTGCGCAACGTCGGTGCGGAAACGATGTTCAAGATCGTGCTGCGTAATCAGTTCGGCGGATTTGGCGGCGGCGGTGGCGCCGGTGGCTTTGGTGGTGGCGGTGGCGCCGGTGGCTTTGGTGGTGGTGGCGCCGGTGGCTTTGGCGGCCAACAGGGCGGCATGGGCGGCGGCGGCTTTGGTGGTGGTACGACGGGTGGTTTTGGCGGCCAACAGGGCGGCATGGGCGGCGGCGGCTTTGGTGGTGGTACGACGGGTGGTTTTGGCGGCCAACAGGGCGGCATGGGCGGCGGCGGCTTCGGCGGCCAACAGGGCGGCATGGGCGGTGGTGGCTTCGGCGGCCAACAGGGCGGCATGGGCGGCGGTGGCGGTGGCGCTGATGTCACAGCCATCAGCAACATTTCCGACCTCTTCAGCAACATCAACGACATGATGGTGGGTGAAATCCCCGCGACCAACTTCATTGTCGGCTTGAATAACATGCAGACCGGCGCCATGGGTCAGATGGGCCAACAAGGCGCCATGGGCGGCATGGGTGGCGGCGGCTTCGGCGGCATGGGCGGTGGTGGTATGGCCGGCGGCATGGGCGGCATGGGCGGCGGTGGTTTCGGCGGAGCCATGGGTACGGCCGGCATGGGCGGCATGGGCGGCGCGGGTGCGCTGGAAGCATCCCCGGTGCTTAACCTGCTTTCCCGTTTGATCCCGGTCATCTTTGGGGCCTCCTCCAATGAGATTCTGTCGGATATCATCTACAACCCGACCAACAACATGCTCATCGTGAAGAATACGCCCAGCAACCTGAACGATTTCGAGAAGCAGTTGGCTCAGATAGACATCACGCCGAAGCAGGTTAGCATCGAGGCGAAGTTCCTGACCATCCGCGTGGAAGACCTGGCCAAGCTGGGCTTCAATTGGGATGCGAACTTCTCGGATCAAAACAACCGCTCCCGGATGATTGAGTCCGTTGCGGAAGATACAACCTACGAATATGACATCAACGGTGACGGTACGTTGGAGGCGATTCCGTTCTACCGTCGGCCGGATGGCAGCAATGTAATTCGCAATACCATCTCCGAAGTATCCGGGATAGCGGATACCATTGCCGGACCGAGCCAGAACACCTTCAGCCTGGCGGGTTCCATCTTGCAGAACGCCGATGGCGACTCGCTCAGTGTGACCTTCGAGTATCTCGACAGCCTGGACGAGTCGGAGCTGCTGAGCGCCCCGCGGGTCACCACGATGAACCGCAAACCGGCGGTGATTGCCGACTTCGCCACGGAATACTTCGTTTCCGGTGTGAACCAGCAAGTGTTCACCACGGGTACCCCGGCCCTGGGTGGCACGCCAACCCTGGCCGTGACGACGGAAGTATTCCCGCAGCAATACAATTTCGGTATCGCGTTGTCGGTGACGCCTCAGATTCGTGACAACGACCAGGTTCGTCTGTGGTTGAACCCCGAAGTGCGCACGCGTACGGGTGAAAAGAGCTTCACTCAGCGTTCGGTGATCGGGGAAGAAACGGTTGAAAACACCCTGAACCTGCCGACGACTTCCTGGCAAGCCGTCTGGACCAACGTCATCGTGAGCGACGGGGATACCCTGGTGCTGGGCGGTCTGGTCCAGGATCAGAGCATCCGCACCGAGAACAAGATGCCCTACCTGGCGGACTTGCCGGTGCTCGGCTTCTTCTTCCGTGGCAAGTCGCAACAGGTGAATCAGTCGAGTCTGCTTATCTTCGTGACCCCGGATATCATCGATACGACCGGCGCCCGGTACTTCGACGTCGGTTCGAATTAAGTCCGGTGACATTGGTTACGTAAGTGCGATTGCATGCATAACACGGGCGGTCTGTAGTTTCTGCAGGCCGCCCGTTTCCTACATGGGTGAAAAAGGGTATGCCCCGGATGTACTATCTCGGTTACAATCTACTCTGGGCGCTTGCTAAGCCCCTGCTTCAGACCTGCTTACGCTTGCAGCCCAAGTACAGTACCCTGTTGTCCCGTTTTCGGCCGGAATACCACCCCACGGACAAACCGCCCATCTGGATACAGGCCTGTAGTGTGGGGGAGGTCAATACCGCCCGGCCATTGGTCGACGCCCTGGCGCGGCGCTTCCCGACGACTCCCATCCTGCTCACCACTTCCACGGTGGCCGGCTACGCCCTGGCGGTTAATCGCTATGCCGATACCTTCGTACAGGTGATGTGGATGCCGTTTGATCATCGCGTGGCGGTGCGCCGTTGCATTGAATCGATCAACCCCCGTATCCTGATTTTGCTGGAAACGGAAATCTGGCCGAATTTGCTCCGGGAAACGGAACGCTTCGGCACACCGACCTGTATCGTCAACGGGCGCCTGAGTGACAAACACTACCGGAACTATCAACGCTGGCAATGCATTTTTTCGGCTGCGTTGCAATACCTCAACGTGGTGGGGGTCCAGAACGAACGCTATGCCGAGCGTTTCGAGGCGCTGGGTTATCCCAAAGAAAAATTGATGGTTACGGGCAATTTGAAATTTGACGCCGTCACCACCGCCGTGGACGCCAAGACCCGGAACCGTCTGCGCTTGCTCTGTGGTTACAAGGCGGAGGATTTGCTGCTGGTCTTCGGCAGCACCCGGCCTGGCGATGAAGCCCTGGCGCTTCAATGCTGGCGTGACTTGCGCAGCAGTTACCCGCATTTGCGTCTGGTGATTGTGCCACGCCACCTTGAGCGCGTGGCCGAGATTCAGCGGACCATCAATGCGCCGCATGTTCTACGTTCTGGATTGGAGCAACCGGGCGGTCGCGACAGCGCCACGGACATACTCCTGGTGGATACCATGGGCGAACTGGTCTTCTGGTATGCCCTGGCCTCGGTGGCGGTGATCGGCGGCAGCTTTCATCCCGGTGTGGAAGGGCATAACCCGCTGGAACCCGCAGCCTTGGGTGTGCCGACGGTCTTCGGGCCTTATATTTCCAATTTCCGGGACCCCGCCAAAACCCTGCTGGAGGCTGAGGGAGCTGTTCAGGTGATGGATGTGAACCATCTGCCGGAACTGCTCCATAGCCTGCTGGACGATCCCGCGGAACGCCGCCAACTGGGCACGCGCGCCCGCAAAGTGGTGTTGAAACATCAAGGCGCCGTCGAAAAAAATGTCGATCTCGTTGAGTCTGTTCTAATGGGACAGGATCAGGCGCTCAGCCGTTAACTTGCCAGGGAGCCCGGGCGTCCAGCGTCTTCAAAGAGTTAAAGCGTGGACTATTTGCTGCAAAAAATCGATGCCGGATTCGACGCGCTGAGCGGCCGGTTTCGGGATGTCCCGGTGGCCGTGTTTCTGCTCTCGCCGGCGCTGCTGCTGCTCTTTGTCTTTACCTTTGCGCCCATGTTGTATGCCGTCTATATGAGTCTCTTCGGTGGCAAGCAGGGGATGGGGGATTTCGTCGGCCTGGCCAACTACGCTGAGGCCTTACGCCGACCCGATTTCTGGAACAGCGTCCGGGTTACGATGTATTATGTTCTCGGCACGGTGCCGATCACCATGCTCCTCAGTTTTGTGGTGGCCTATGCCCTCAACCGCATTGTATTTGGGCGGGGCTTCTTTCGCACGGTCTACTTTCTGCCCTACATCACCTCCACCGTCGCCGCCGCCATGGTCTGGCGCGCCATCTATAGTCCCCAATTCGGCTATCTCAATGCCTTTCTGACCTATATCGGCCTGCCGGCCCAGCAATGGCTGCTGGAGCCCCGCGGGATTTTGCACCTGATGAGCGGCGGCTGGATTCCCCACGACGTCGGGCCCAGTCTCGCGCTCTGCTGTATCATGGCCTTCGACGTCTGGCATGGCAGCGGTTTCATGATTGTCATTTTCCTGGCGGGCCTTGCGGCCATTCCCCGCGAGTTGGAAGAAGTAGCCCGTCTGGACGGGGCAGGCACACTCCAGGTCATGCGGCATATCACCTTGCCCTTGCTTTCACCGACGCTCTTTTTCCTGGCCATCATCGGCACGGTGCGCGCCTTCCAGTCCTTCAACAGCTTCTTCGCACTGACCCAGGGAGGCGGGCGCACCCTGGGCACTACCGAGAACCTGATCTTGTATATCTACGCCAATTTCTATGAATACGGCTTCTGGCGCTACGGCGCCGCCGTCGCTACCCTGCTCAGTCTCGGCATCATGGGCCTCACACTCCTGCAATGGCGTTTCATCGGCCGATGGGTGCACTACGAATGATGCGTCGCCT
>SKJD01000051.1 GCA_007116095.1 Candidatus Hydrogenedentota bacterium | reverse complement strand
TCGCTTAGGAGGCGAATGTTCTATCCACTGAACTATCGGGGCGCTTTAAAAAAGTCTTGGGCGCTCATTCTAGTGACCGCGGTGCTGCAAGTCAAGCGCTGGCGATGTAGGTGTCGATGGCCTCGCGGATGGTCTTGAATATCCAGGCGCGCTTGGCGTCGTCGCATTCCAGCAGGGTGAAGCGGAAGCCCTCGTGCGCCGACTGGAAGCCAGTCAACGGCACCACCACAATACCGGTCTGTCCCATCAGGTAATAGACAAAGCGCTTGTCCGGGGTGACGCCATGCACCAGGGACTCAATGCGCTCACGCACGGCCTTGTTGTCAATGGGCAGGGTCTGCTGGTTGTTCAACACCCCCGGCTTGAACATGATCGTGTAGTAGAAGGCGCCGCCGGGTTTGTTGGAGATGACGGCGTCACAGCCGTCAAACGCTTCATAGGCCTCGATGGAGCGATCGCTGAAGGTCTTCGCACGGCGTTTGAGGTGGGCCGGATAGCGTTCATCGCCAAATACCTGTGGAATCGACATCTGCGGCAGGGTCGTGGAGCAGACTTCCAACCGTTTGGCCGCGAGCAGGCTGTCGCAATAGGTGGCGAAGTTGGCGTCCTTCTTCCGGTTCAGCATCTCCAGCCAGCCACAACGCGCCCCCGGCCAGGGGTATTCCTTGCTGATGCCGCGCATCGACAGGGCGGGGACATCCTGAATCCACTGGCTCATGTGCAACCGGGGATACCCTTCATAAACGATATGTGCGTAAATTTCGTCGGCGATGATAAAGAGCTTGAACTCCTGGGCAATATGCACGATTTCATCGAGAATTTCGCGGGGATAGACCGCTCCGGTCGGGTTGTCGGGGGTGAGCAGGAGAATGCCTGCGATGGAATCGTTGTATTTGACCCGGTTGCGGATGTCCTCCACATCGGGCATCCAGTGGTTGTACGGATCCAACGCATAGGTCACGTGGTTGTAGCCTGAGTGGGCGCCTTCCGCCGAGGAGTGGGTGCTGTAGGCGGGGGAGGGCCCCAAGACCCGCGCTTCCCGACGCAGTCCGCCGTAGACCCGCGCTACCGCGTCGCCAATGCCATTGAAGAAGATGAGGTCGTCGGGGCTGATCGATATGCCGCCCTCCCGGATATTGACCTGCTCGGCGAGGAAATTCCGGGTTTCAATGACGCCGGCGCTGTCGCAATAACCCCATGAGCTGGACATATCCACCAGTTCATGCAGGATATCCCGAATCCAGGGCGTGATCGGTTCCCCCTTCTCGATGGGATCGCCGATATTCTCCCAGACAATGGGCACCCCCATGTCGCGGATGGTTCGCGCAACCCCGACAATCTCCCGAATCTCGTAGCTTAAATTCTCTGCGCCTTCATGTACGATGCTGCGTCTCATATCGATCCCAAAATGCTCCACTAAATAATGCAATGAAGAAAGTGCTTGCTGTGTCGAAGGAATGCCTGGCTCCCCATCCCGGCTTCCCTTGAACGGGGCCCCTTGCGCTACATGGATATACTTATTGGCATCCATGCATATCCAGCATATAACGGGTGGAATGCGCTTTTCGGGTGACCGTATGGGGAGGGAAAGCCAAGCAGCTTCAAGCTGTGTATCTTAGTAGGTTGGGGGTTGAAAAATCAAAAAATGCACGTTCCAAAAACTGCTAAATATGCTTAATTCGGTCCTGTTTTCGTTTTTATGGATTTCTGCTTGAAGTTTGCAGTAGAAATCCTTAGCATAAGGTGCGTAGCAGGGCAAAACCGTGCTCACTGCAGCCCTGTGAGGGGGTAATCAACGATCAGGAAGGAATTATCCATGACGCCTACCATTCGTATTCAATTGAGTGTGATGATGTTCATCCAGTTCTTTATCTGGGGCGCTTGGGCCGTCACCATGGGGACGTACCTCGGGGCGATCGGCTTCAGCGGCACCCAGATTGGCCAGGCTTATTCTACCGCCGCCATTGCCGCCATCGTGTCGCCGTTCTTTATCGGGATGGTGGCCGACCGCTACCTGCCCGCGCAGATTACCATGGGTATTCTGCATCTGCTGGGCGGGGTGTTCATGTTCCTGGCTACGACTGTGGACAGCTTCGCGCCGTTCTTTGTGCTGTTGCTCGCCTACACCCTGTGCTACATGCCCACATTGGCGCTGGTTAATGCCGTTTCCTTCAACCAGATGGAGAATCCCTCGCAGGAATTTCCGGGGGTGCGCGTGCTCGGCACCTTGGGCTGGATCATCGCGGGCTTGCTCATCGGTTTTGCCGAACAGATCACCGGTTTCCTGGGACTTAGCTGGGAAATGACCAACATCGAAGGTACGAACCTGCCGCTGCGCATGGCCGCCATCGGCTCCTTTGTCCTGGGCTTCTACTGTTTCACCTTGCCGAACACGCCCCCGCAGGCCAAGGGCGAGAAAACCACCATCCGTGAGATCATTGGCCTGGATACGTTGAGCCTGATGAAAGACCGCTCCTTCGCTATCTTCATCGTCAGCTCGCTGCTTATCTGCATCCCGCTGGCCTTCTACTACAATTTCACCAACCCCTTCCTGAACGAAATCGGGGTTGAAAATGCCGCAGCCAAAATGACCATGGGGCAGATGTCCGAGTTCGGCTTTATGCTGGTCATGCCCTTCTTCCTTCGGGCGCTGGGCATCAAGTACATGCTGTTGACGGGTATGCTGTTCTGGGCGGCGCGTTATGTGCTGTTTGCCTTTGGCGACGCCGACAGCGCTCTGGTGTACATGCTGTACTTCGGCATCATCTTCCACGGCATCTGCTACGACTTCTTCTTCGTGACCGGGCAGCTCTACGTTGACCGCGTCGCGCCCAAGGCCATCCGCGCCAGCGCCCAGGGCTTCATCGCCCTGATTACCTATGGCGTCGGGATGTACATCGGCGCCTGGATTTCCGGTATCGTCGTAGATATGTACGCCATTGAAGGAACCGAGCCGACGATGCACAACTGGACCAGCATCTGGTTGATTCCCGCCGCCATGGCCGCGGTCGTAATGGTGATCTTCTTTATCCTGTTCCAGGACAAAGTATCGCCGGAGCCAGAAACTGTTGAAGACGTGGAAGTAAATGAGGAAAACGACGCCGTCTAAATATCGGCTTCTTACTGCTGCATAGCATGTGCAAAATATAACTGGCTAAGAAAAGGGCTGTATCCTGCGCTGAGTTGCGGGATACAGCCCTATTTATTTTTCATTACCCTACAGCATGGCGAAGCTCTCTTCGCTTGGCTTCGAAGCTCACCAGCCGCCGCTACGTCATGCTGTCTCCAACAACCATACAGCCATACAGCCATAACTCTTCAATATCCTGCTTTTCGTGCGTTTTTGTGCCTTTCGTGGCTAAATTGCCCTGATCAGAGCTACGAGGCTCCGGAATCCATCATCCAAGCAAGGGCTCTACCGCCGCTTCCAGATCTTCAAAGCCGATTTCACGCTCCCAGGACTGTGTGAGTTCACCTTCGCTATCGTAGACCAGGGTGACCGGCAGGGCGCCGGTGAGGGCGAAGTCCACGACTTCGGCATAGGGCGCCGGATCCATGCCTTCCAGGATATAAATCGGGAAGGGCAGGTTTTCCTGGGCCTGGTAGGGGCGGATGGCGCTGTCCAGGGTATCAATGTGGTCGGCGGTGATGCTGATGAAGCGGACCTCGTCGCCGTCGTATTCTTCATAGAATTGCACGAAATAGGGCATTTCCGCCAGACAGGGCGGGCACCAGGTCGCCCAGAAATTAATGACGACCACTTGATCCGCGTCACGCGCTTCGGCAAGCATCACCTCCAAATCTTCCGCAGCTAAGGTGGTAATGGGAGGCAGGGCGGAGACATCAATATCTTCGCTTACTTCTTCTGATGCGGGTTCGCCATCCGCATGGGCCGCCTCTTCCGGTGCGGCCTCCTCGGCGGGCGCTTCCTCTATGGTTACCGCATCTTCCGTTTCGGAATCCACGACAGGATCAGGAGCGCTGCAACCCAGCAAACTGCCTGTTGCCATTATGTGAAGTCCCGTGATGATCAGCAGGTATACGATGCCTTGTGAAATATGTGTTTCCATGGTGTGATTTTGTGTCATGTTCGATTTATCCCAAGTTGTTGTTTGCCGGATCAACACGTCCCCAAGCCTCGTTAAGACGTGCTTGGGGACGCAATCAATTACAGTACATAAGGTACGTCAGTTGGAGCTGCTACGGTCAGAAGTCATTGCTCCCGAACGATACCGCAGCCCCAGGCCTGAATTCGCGGCTCAGCGACTTCTTCGTCGGCCAACAGCGCATCCAAAGCGTTCTTGACGTAGTTCACCTCGCCTTCTTCCGGCGGGCTCGTGCGATTGTCGAAAGCGCCATGATAGGCCAGGTTGCCGTCCCGGTCGACAATATAGATTTCCGGGGTTACATGGGCGTCCATGATGTCGGCGTATTCGTTGCCTTCATCCTTGAGGATCGGGTATTTGACGCCGGCTTCCTCACGGTGCGCTTCGATGGCTTCCAGGCTGCGGCCGGCATGGGGGTCGATACCCAGGAAGATAACGTCTTCTTCATCTTCATAGGACGCCACCAAGGCGTTCATGTGGGGATCATGGCCGATGATCCAAGGGCAGTGCTGCGAATAGAAACTCAGCACCACAATTTTGTCCTCGTAATCCTCCAGCTTGTGCACATTGCCTTCGGTGTCCGTCATCTCGAAACCGGGGACTTCGTCGCCGATTTCCACTTTCTCGTCATGATCATCCGCTACCGCTACGCCGCCGCTTAACACGAGGGCGGTCATTGCCATCCCCATCAGGAGCATGGCCCACATCGATGTTCCTTGATACATTTTCGATTGTCGCATTGTTTTCCTCCAGTATTGTGATTATACGCTTCAAACACGCCACACCACTACGGAAACACCCTCATAACCGACAAAATCGGCCATTTCGGGTGGGACTCCTGTAATTAACTGGAGCATCATGTGCTGGAAACCCCATTGAAATCGTCACAATTCAGACTTCCAGGGCCCATGGACGGTTTCATGGCGCAGTGCGATAGCCAATTCAGCGAGAAACTGACTGCGGTTGATATCCCGGGCTCCGAGGTGCTCCAGATGTTCGGTATGCATTTGGCAATCGATAAAATGGAATTGGTGGCGTCGGGCAAAGTCGATCAGGGCGGCGAGGGCAGCCTTGGAGGCATTGTTCCGCCAGGAAAACATGGACTCGCCGGAGAAGCAGGCCCCAATACTTACCCCGTAAAGGCCGCCGACCAACTCACCGTCCTGCCGACATTCGATGCTGTGGGCATACCCCATATCAAAGAGCGTTGTATAGGCCGCCTCCATTTCCGGGGTGATCCACGTGCCGTTTTCTCCGTGACGGGGTATTTCGGCGCAAGCCTGGATGACATCTGGAAATGCGGTGTCCATCGAAATGGTATAGCCCGCTGACCGGATATGGCGGCGGGTGCGTTTGGGGAGGTGAAAAGCGTCGGGATAGAGCACAAAACGAGGATCAGGGGACCACCACAGGATGGGGTTATCCTCGTCATACCAGGGAAAGATGCCCTCTTGATAGGCCAGTAGCAGGCGTTCCGGCTGGAGATCGCCTCCCACCGCCAGCAGGCCGTCTTCCGCAGCATCGGGGGGCGGAAATTCCAGGTGGGAACTCAACCGGTATATCGGCATGGTCGCTCAGTTCTCATAGGACGTGAATGGGCAAAATCAGGGTTGTAAGGCATGATGGCGCACTCTCGCAGTAGGGCCGGAAACAACGATACCCGGCGCGCCAGGGACGGCCTCGCCGGGTATTCGGTAATTACAGGTCATGACGCAGTGTTTTTTGCCGTGGTCTAGGCTTTGACACCGGGGAAGTAAAGCACATTGGCCGATTCGGCGTCGGCGGTCGCTTCCTGGATGCTGTAGCCCTGGGCATGTTGGATGAGCAAGCTCGCCGCGCGCTCCGTGGCCCGGGCATGACGTACGACGTCACGGAAGCTGCAGGTCGCCTGTCCGTAACTGGGGTTCATAAGGACCGCCTCAATCGTTTCCAACAAGGATTCCCCGGTAATTTTGCGGGAACAGCAACGAATTCCAAAGTTCTGTTGCAGCAGGATTTTTACGCATTCTTCCTGCTCCAGATGGCTGGGTAAGGCGACCATCGGCAGCCCGGCGGCCAATGCCTGGTACATGGTGCCGTTACCGCCATGGAAAACAACCGCTTTACAGCGTTCCATCAGCTTGGAGCCCGGGGCATAGGTGGTGAAACGGAAGTTCGGCGGCGCCATGGCCATGGTTTCCGGTTCCGCCTGTCCCCCGGTGGTGACGACAAAGCGGTAGGGGGACTTGCCCAGCACATCGTAGGAACGACGCAGGAGGTTGTCCAGTAGGCCCGTGGAGCCCATGGTGATGTAGATATTGGTCTTGCCGTCGTCCAGTTCCTGATACCAGTCCGGCAACTTGCACGGGGGTTCGGAGATGATTGGCCCGATGGGAATCCAGTTGGGATATTCGCCCTGTGGATTGTGGAACAGCGGCAAATCCGGCGATAGTATCGGCATGGATTTAAGCAGATCAATGGCATTGGCCGGTTCCACACCGTACTTGCTGTAAATACGGGCGCGTATGCGGGAGAGATAGAAGCGGTCCCAGTTGTTGATCAGGAAACGATAAAAACTGCCCTGGCGAAAGAAATTGCCATTATAGCTGTTCATAACACCGGCGGCCGGCAAGCCCAAGATATGGCCCACAGTACTCACGCCGACACTGGAGTCACCCAAGAGTAAATCCGGTTTTTCTTCATGGCATACCCGGATAATGTCTTCCAGAATCAAATCCAGCGGAGCCCATTTCT
>SKJD01000327.1 GCA_007116095.1 Candidatus Hydrogenedentota bacterium | reverse complement strand
AGACCCGTCCGGATGTGACTGTCCTCCCACACCGGACGGGTCGCCTTGTTTCAGAGCGTATTTGTCTTTACCTGGATCGCTGCCATGACAAGATGCCATCCTGGCGCTTTGTGTTTATTTATGATTCCGGTGCAGGTAGAGCTGTTCGAACTGTTTGATGCGTTTGTCGAAGAATTTCAACAGTGTCTTGTGCATTCGGGAGTTGCCGGCGGCGATGATGGTTTGGTGGTTGTCCACAGTGCTGTCGAGCAACATCACATCGTCGAAGCGCTTGCCGTAGGCGTCCGTGATAACACAACCGGCTTCTTCCGCAATTAACAGGGCGGCCGCCATGTCATAGGGTACGATACCCAGGATTTCACCGCGTCCGGCGTTGATGAATTGATTCTTTACGACATCGGGGATATCGCGCAGAAAGCGGTTGGCGAAGTCCACATAGGCATCCAGTTGACCGGTCAGGAGGCGGGTCAAGCTGTAGGAGGTGCTGTTGCAGGCGAAGAATCCGCCTTTCAAACTGGAAATGTCGATGAGGCGACCGGCAGTGGGGAAAATTAGTTCTGCAGGGCGCGCCGGGACAGTCATGGCCCAGGTCAGGGTTTCCAAGTCGTCGTTGGGGGAGAGTTTGGGTTTGCGCACCTGCTCTCCTTGCCACATGCGCACGCCCTTGCCGCGTTCTGCGTAGAAGAGACGATCCCCGATTATTTCCAGCACACAGCCATTGTCCAGGTCCTTGATGGTTGGACGCTCCATCACGCGGGTGCAGGCAATGGCCACCACACAGCCCTCAAAACCGCTTTTGGCCGCACGGCTGCCGTCAATGGGATCGACGATGAGCAGGTGTTGGGGCGTTTCATTGTTGAAGGTGGTGTAGCCGGAGTCTTCAGAATAATAAGCGATAGGCTCGTTTTTTTCTTGCAGGAAGGCCAGCAGCGCCTTTTCTGCGTAACGATCAAGCTGGAAGGTGGCGTCGCCACTCTTGGATTTGCTGACGATTTCCCGGCCCTTACCGGCTCGGGCGTGGGGAGCGACGGCATCACGGATAGCGCGGGCAAGTTCAAAGAGGAATTCGCGGGGTAGTACCGGTACTTTTCCGCCGCGTTTAACCCGGGGGGCCGCTGCACCACTGGTGGATTTGCTGTTTTTTGGAGAGGCGGCTTTGGTCGTGGCGTTTTCACCGGTAGGTTGCGGTGATGGCTTGGCGGTGGTTTTTGTTTTTGGTTTAGACGACTTACTGCTTTTAGACCCCTTGGTCGCACTCGCTTCGGCCCCGTTCGTTTTCGTAATGGTCTTGGGACTTGTGGACTTGGATGCGGCCTTCTTGGGTTTGCTTGCTGGAGTGGACTTGGCCGTAGACTTGGCCGCAGACTTCGCCGCAGTTGCCGGCTTGGCGGCGACGCTGGGAGAGGACTTGGCTTTTGTTTTGGCCTTTGTCTTGATCGGGGCAGCCTTATTCTCCTGCTCCGCTGTGGTTGTCGTTTTTGTTTTGGTTGCTGCTTTTGTTTTCGACCCGACCCGCCGGGATTTTACGGTAGCCATAGCGCCTCTCATGTTTCTTGTACGATTGCTTTTGAAAATGCACGGCCAAACAAACCCCTTCCATGTTGCTGCCTGGGGATAGCAGATAAGATCAGTGGCATTCCCCGGGGCATGCGATGTGAAGTCTAAGTGCATATACTCCTTATACGAATAAGTCTCGAAACCCGGCCCGTAGCTTGATGCCCTGATGTTGTCATGCTCCGGGGCTTATTTCCGGTTTCGGTGGTGCAATGAAGTCAAAAAATCGGTCAGCGATGTTGGCCCTGATGGCATTTCCCTGATGGATAAACATGCGGTAGCGCCAGCTTTGGCGTGCGCCTTTCTTGAAGGTCATGTCGCCACGTTCGTTGCTGTGGGGACGAAAATGCCGCCAGCCGAAGCAGTTGGCCGTCATCAGGCCATAGTCACGCACGTGCCATTCGGTTGGATAGCGGGGGTTATCCTCGTGATCAAGCAAGGCGATGCCCAGGGGATGCCCGTCAATTTCTCCGCTATAGTCACACCAAGGCGCTTTTTTACCCCAGGTCTCCGCCTCCGATACCCCGCCATACCCATTACTGATCTGCCCGCCCTTGTCGCCGTCAAGTGGGGTTGCAACCCGTACTGAAAGCAGACCACCTTCCTTGGTGTCTCTGAAAGTAACCGAACCTTCGGACATGTGGAAAGTGATGGTAAAGTCCATCAACCGCTCGCCACCGGGCAGGTCATATACCACTATATCCCGTATTTCCTCAAATTGTTTCCTGCCGGAAGGGTGGCGCCAGTGAATTTTGGTCTGAAGTTGCCCGAATACGGGTCCGGACTGGAGTTTTCGAAGTTCCTGGTGGCGCTGCACGCCATGGCCCGGTTCTTCACTCCAGTTGTCGACCGTATTGCATTCGCCATGGGCTACCCAGATTGACTTGTGATGTGGGTGATCCGTCGTCTCTCCGGGAATCTGATCGTTGACTGGCCAGCCGCGGGTGACTTCCAGGCCATGGGGGCCGATGACGGGATATAAAAAAGGACGCGCCCAAGCATCCCCATAATGGTAGGTGGTGAACAGCTTGCCCTGGATGGCGCAGTGGATTTGCGCCTGGTCACGGTCGTGCTCGAATTGCACGCTCGGGGTGGGTTCCGGCGCTTTGTGGATGCGCAGCTCGTACTGGACGGTTTCTTCGGCGCGGAGGCGGGGGAGCAGCCAGTGCAGTATCTTCTGGGGGCCTCTGCGTTCGATTTGGCAGGGGATAGACATTCGGGATCCAGCTTTGCAAAGTTGCAACTGATCCCCGGGGCCTGGATTCAATGATTTCGGTAATGTCAGGAATACCGGGCATTGTACCCGGCGATGTTTGCCGGCATAAACGGATATGGTATATGTGTCGGCCACCTGTGTCTTCTCTCCGCGCTTGCGCTAACCCCTTACAGACACACTACTTCCTCCACAGTTGATAGTTTAGCATGCCGATTAGGTATTGTCCAATCTGAATAAACGGGGTATCTGTGCGGTTTGGCCTGTGGCGCGGAGCTACGCTATACTAGGCGCTGGAACTGTACCGGAATGCATTTCCAGGGAATTGCCAAGACACCAAGTTGGAGGGAGTCACCTACATGGCCGAGCATAAAAGCAAAAAATTACCATTGCGCAGTGAAGTCGAGACAGAAGATACCTGGGATTTGACCCGGGTCTTCCCGGATGACAACGCCTGGGAGACGGCCTATAAGGAACTGCTCTCGGAAGTCAAGGTAATTGAAAAATACCGGAACAAATTGGGACGCTCGGCCGCCATGCTGTGTAAGGTGCTGGAATTCGAGGCGGAATTCAGCAAGAAACTCGAGCAGTTGGGTATTTACGCTTTCTTGAAATCCACCGAAGATGTCGCCAACAGCACCTACCAGGGGATGGTGGCGCGCTTTACCTATTTGGCGACGCAGGCTGGAGAATACAGCAGCTTCGTGGCTCCGGAAATCCAGGCCATTCCGGATGATACCATGCAAAAGTTTCTGGGCAACAAGAAACTGGCTCCCTACCGCATTCAATTAGAGAAGCTGCTGCGCTTCAAGCCGCATATTCTCTCGGAACAGGAAGAGCGGCTGTTGGCGATGCAGGGTGAAGTGGCGCAGACCCCCTCGAATGTCTTCGGTCAATTGAACGACGCCGATCTCGACTTTGGCGCGGTGCGCAATGAAGATGGGGAAGAAGTCGCACTGACCCAGAGTTCGTTCCGCAGCCTGTTGGAGTCACCCAAACGCGCGGTGCGCAAGAAGGCTTTTGAGCAATTCTACCGGCAGTATGAGGCGCATAAGAATACCCTGGCGGCCACGCTGAGTGGATCCGTCCTGCAGGACGTGTACCAGGCCCGCGTGCGGAATTATGATTCGGCGTTGGAGGCCGCCCTCTTTTCCGACAAGGTGCCGGAGTCGGTGTATGATGCCCTGCTGGAGACGGTCGAAGAGAACCTGGATGCGCATTATCGTTATGTCGCGTTGCGGAAGAAGGCACTGCGATGCAAGGATATCCGCGCTTTTGACATGTATACCCCCTTACAGAAGTCGGCCCGAGTGGATATTCCCTATGACCAGGCGGTAGGCACTATTTGTGAAGCATTGGCGCCCTTGGGCGATGAATATGTTGATGTGTTGCGCAAAGGCCTGCTGGAAGCGCGCTGGGTGGACCGCTACGAGAACAAGGGCAAGCGCAGCGGGGCTTTTTCCTACGGGGCCTACGGTACGCCGCCCTATATCATGATGAATTACAAGTCCGATGTGCAGGACAGCATGTTTACCCTGGCGCATGAGGCCGGGCACTCCATGCACACACACTACAGCGCTAACCATCAGCCTTACCAATATAGTCACTACACGATTTTCGTTGCGGAAGTCGCCTCCACGTTCAATGAGCAGCTTTTGAGCCACTACCTGCTGGAACGCGCCACGACGAAAAAGGAAAAGATTCAGCTCATCAATCGGGAAATTGACGAGATCAGGGGAACGATCATCCGGCAGACCATGTTTGCGACTTATGAAAGGGTCATCCACACGATCGCGGAAACTGGTCAGCCGCTGACCATTGATGTATTGCGTGGGGTCTATCGCAAGCTCCTTGAGCAGTACTTTGGGGAAGATTTCACGATTGACGAGACGCTGGATTTGGAAGGACTGCGCATTCCCCATTTCTACCGGGCTTTCTATGTCTATAAGTATGCTACAGGACTTTCGGCGGCCATTGTTTTGGCGCAGAAGGTTTTACAGGGGGAAACGGGAGCCTGTGAGCGCTATCTGGACTTTCTGAAAAGCGGGTCCTCGAAATATCCGTTGGACCTGTTACGCGACGCCGGGGTCGATTTGGAACAGCCGGATGCCGTGCGTGGCGCCATGCAGCGATTCCGCAGCCTGGTGGAGGAGCTGGAGACGTTGATGTAGCGGCCGTTGGCGGCATGGATGCTTTTGGGGCTATTTACTACCAGATATGGAATGCCCAAAAATAAAACCGCAAAATATACCGTTAAAAAAATAAATTTATCTTTTGGATATTGCTTGACAAGGCAGTCTTATTCTGTTAGAATCCGGTTAGTCAAGTACAAAAGAGCATCCTCTTTAGGACGCTGTGCTTGCAAGGGCAATGGGGATATCTATACATCCCCCCAATTATTACAAGTTTAATCAAGGACAGTTTTAGCCCGCATGCTTTCTTTTAACAGGAAAGTTTAGCGGGCCTGTCGTACTTGTCTGCAGGACAATTGCATCTGCTGGCGCACTGCTTGTTGTGGTGTGTCATGGAATGTGGTTCACAAGACAACTCCATCGAGTTTGATTCTGAATTTGGAGGCGAAAGGAGGGATGCAAGGGCTCAAAGAGACCATCCTCCATGGGTCAAGCTTGAAAGATGATGTTCCGATATAGCACACGGCGACGTGTGCAACACGGTGGCGCACCGTGAGGGGTGTGCATCCTGTGTGTGTACTTTGTCACATTGGGTGATTAGGTACTATGGAATGAAAAAACCAAAGGGAGATAACGCAAAATGCGTTCACTTAAATATCTACTGACAGCAGCGTTGATGCTCGGTCTGAGCGCAGGCGCCTATGCTGAATTGCAGAACGTGGAAATCGGTGGTCAGTTGACCATTCGTGGTAACTACCTCGATGGCGACGGCGCCAGCATGGTTCCCAACGTTTCCTGGGTTGAGCAGCGCACCCGCCTGAACATCAAAGCTGATTTCACCGATGAAGTCACCACCTTCTTCGAATTCGACCACTACAATGCCTGGGGCGAAGACTTTCGCTCGGACTATGTAACGGGTCTGGATTTTCGCGGCAATGGTGATGTGGCCCTGTATCAGGCCTATATCGAAGCCAGTGAGATGTGGGGCGTACCGCTCCGCGCCCGTATCGGTCGTCAGGAAATCGCGCTGGGTAGCCAGTGGTTGGTGGGCGTCAACGACGCCAACGCCTTCCCCACCGGGCTGTCCTTCGACGCTATCCGCCTGACCTACGGTTCGGAAGCGGACATGTTCACCTTGGACGCCATCTGGGCCAAGCTGAACGAGCGCGCCGGTGACATCTTTGACGATGACACCGACATGTACGCCATCTACGGTTCCTACCTGGGACTCGAAGACATCGCGTTGGATGCCTACTGGATCTGGGTGCGGGATGACAATCCCGGACAGCTGCCTTTCGCCGGCATCAACAACGTCCTGGATGTTGACATCCACACCATTGGCCTCCGCGGAGCTGGCACCGTTGGTGCGTTCGACTTCGAAGCCGAAGCAGCGTATCAATGGGGTGAAATCGACCGTCCTCGTGTAAACCTTTTCCGTACGCAGAACTTTGACTATGGTGAATGGGCTCTGAATCTGGAATTGGGTTACACCTTTGACATGCAGATGAACCCGCGCGTCCATGCCGGTTTCGCCTACTTCGGTGGTAGTGATCCCGCGAACAGCAACCGTCGTTGGGGCCTCTTCGGTCTGCGTGGTGGCGACACCGATCTGTCCTTCAACCGTCTGTTCTCGAACAAAGAGTACAGCAAGTTCCTGGACAACTGGGATCGTGACCTGACCAACGTGCTCATCTACAACCTCGGCCTGAGCATCATGCCGACCGAGAGCCTGGAGCTGGCCCTGGTTGGTTCTTACTTCCAGGTTGATGATGAGCTCATCACCCGTCGTTGGTTCCGTCAGCAGCGCGCGGGCGACAGCTTGGGCTACGAAGTTGGCATCAATGCCGACTACCACTACACCGAAGACTTGGTCTTCCGTGCCGGTTATGCCCACTTCTTCGCACGTAGCGGTATGTTCGACAACAACGCAGTGGTTAACAACGGTCTGACCCGTGTGTT
>SKJD01000386.1 GCA_007116095.1 Candidatus Hydrogenedentota bacterium | reverse complement strand
GCTTGTCCGGATTCGCTACAGCGGTGTCCTCTGACTTCTCGACCGGAGCATCCGGTGTGGCAGACTCAGGCATTGCATTTTCCGCTTCAACTACCGACGGCGCGGTATAGACTTCCTTCGCGTCCGAAGTCACTTCCATCACCGTCTTGCCGAAGTTGTCCGCCTGCTGGGAATCCAGTTTTGTATCTGTGTTACCGTCCTTCGCCGGATTATCCGCTTCCGCCGCTTTCTGTTCCTTGGCTTTTAGGCGCATGGCCCGCTGTTTGGCGGTCTCGTATTGATCATTCTCATAGCTGAGACAACAGAGGAGCCGGCCGCACTGGCCGCTGATCTTCGAGGGGTTCAGGGAAAGGTTCTGGCGCTTGGCCATGCGCATGGAAATCGGCATGAACTCGTTCAGCCAGGTGGAACAGCAGAGTTCGCGGCCACAGGAACCGATGCCACCAACCATCTTCGCCTCGTCCCGCACCTGGATATGCCGCAGCTCGATCCGGGTGCGCAGTTCATGGGCCAGGTCCCGCACCAGCTCGCGAAAGTCGACGCGGTCTTCGGCGGTAAAATAGAAGACCACCTTTTTCTTGTCGAAGGTATACTCGACATCCACCAACTTCATGGGCAGCTTGTGGTGGCGTATTTTCGCCTGACAGATTTTCCGCGCCTCGACTTCCTCGTAGAGGATTTTGTCGAACTGCTGGTTGTCCGAGGTCGTGGTTTTACGCACGATCTTCATCGGGTAACGGTCCCGCATCACCTCCGGACAGGGCTCGGGCGGGAGGATACAAGTCCCCCACTCCAACCCGCGATCGCTCTCGACGATGCAATGTTCATCCCGCTGCAGGGGAATGTTGTCGGCCTTAAAGGTATATACACGGCGCGGCTTGCGCAATCGAACTCGCACCAACTCCATAAATTCACCAATCTCCTCGCCGCCGGGTTCAGGCGGCCAATATAAAAAACAGGTCCCGGAAGACCCGGTCTTTGTTCAGGTTGCGTTCTATGTACAGCCAGGACTCTTCAATGGCCTTCAGTTTCTTCACATGGCTATCCATGTTCGCTGCAGCGCGATGGCCGACCATCTCCCGGTTAAAGACGTGGTGGATGTCGCCGGTCACCGCATAGACCATCTCATCTCTACATAACGTATTGAAGAGGTATAAATACTCCATGAGGTCCTGACGAATGATCATTTTTACATAAGCGTCGAATGCCTTTTCCTGCGCTTCCTTGTTTTGCTGCGAATTATCATCCGGATCGGCGCCCCCCGAAGCACGGGAATGATCCTTGGCTTCTTCCAGTAATTGTTTCTGTTTTTCCGCAAGCAGGGACTTAAATTCATCCGACACCAGCATCGGGTCCACTCCGTTCCGGAGCTTTTTCATGATGTCCAGGACGATTTCATATTTATTGGTGTCCAGGAAATTCAGGGCGCGGCTCATCTGCCCCTGCGACACCGCCGCCAACTGTCGCGCCTTGTCGGCATCAATGTGTCGGTGTTTCATCAGCAGGGTAGCAATCGTGTCCGTGGGCAGGCTGCCGAAGCGGAGCTTTTGACAGCGGGAGCGTATCGGGGGGAAAAGCATGTTGGGGGAGGCGGAGATCAGGAGGAAAATCGTGTTGCTGATCGGCTCTTCCAGGGTTTTCAGAAAGTGGCTTTGGGCCGGCGGGTTCATCCGATCGGCCTCATCCATGATAAACACCCGATAGCGCCCTTCAAATGGTCGGTAGGCGGTATTTTCGATCAAGGACTCAATGACTTCCACCTTGATCAGCCGTTGTTTGCCCGCTGGAAGAATGGTGGTGACATCCGGGTGGTTGCCGTGGGCGATTTTCCGGCAGGAGAGGCAGGCATTGCAGGCGCTGTCTTCGCCTGATTCGCAATTGAGCGCTTTGGCCATTTCCATGGCGGCGGTGTACTTCCCGACCCCGGCAGGTCCCCACAGCAACATGCCGTTGGGCACCCTATTCCGGCGTATGGCTTGCTGCATGAGCTTGACAGCCACGGGTTGATTCAGTACATCCTGGAAGCTCATGGGGGACACACTCCTGGTTCCTATGCCTCTACAAACGACTCCATGCGGGGGCATTATAGTACCGATTGCAGCGCTTTGAAGCAACGTCCCACCCGTTTTGAACGCAACTACGGGGTATCGGCGGCCAGCGCCTGCTCCCGTGCGCGGCGTTCGAGGTAGGCGTCAAAGTGGCGGCGGATGTCCCGGGCGATGACTTCCAGCTCCTGGTCGGCGTCCAGCACCACCACCCGTTCCGGCTCATTGTCGGCGATGGCCAGGAAGCCCTCCCGGACGCGCCGGTGAAAGGCGATGGACTCCTGCTCCATGCGATCGATGCGCCCACGCTCCCGGGTGCGCTGCAAGCCCAGTTCAGGGTCCATGTCCAGGAGGAAGGTCAGGTGGGGACGGAGGTTGCTGGTGGCGAGGCGGTGTATTTCTCCAAGCAACTCGAGGGAGAGCCCGCGTGCGATGCCCTGGTAGGCGGTGGTGGAGTCGGCGAAGCGATCGCATAGCACCATCTGCCCGGCGTCCAAGGCGGGGCGGATGCGCTCTTCCACATGCTGCGCCCGCGCGGCGGCGTAGAGCAGCAACTCCGCCATGGGGGCCAAAGCCTTGTTGCGAGGATCGAGCAATACCTCCCGGATGGCCTCCGCCGTCGGCGTGCCGCCCGGCTCTCGGGTGATTAGCACCGACAGGGCGCGCTCGGCGAGGTGCTGACGCAGCAGCTCGATCTGGGTGGACTTGCCGCTGCCTTCAACGCCTTCGAATGTAATGAATAAACCGCTCATTCGCCCAATGCTTTCTTTCTGGCCGTATTTCCGGCGGCAAAAAACGCTTCTATGGCCTCGCCATCGCCAGCGCACAAGGCTGCTTCAAAGTCGGTAAGCCGTTCCTTTAGTGCATCGAGACCAGTCAGGATGGCTTTGCGGTTGGTCATGCAGATATCCCGCCAGATTTCCGGACGGGCGGCGGCAATGCGGGTCGTGTCCCGAAAGCCATTGCCGATGAGCGCACGGACCTCGCCGGCTTCGGCAGCGCCCTGGGCCAGCAGCGCCGCGTACACATGCGGGATATGGCTGGTCATGGCGAGCATAGCGTCGTGCGCTTCAGGCGTCACGGAGACCACCCGGGCGCCGACGGCCTCCCACAGGGCGACCACCTGTTTCCGTGCTTCTACATCAACATCTTCGCCTTCTTCCACCAGACAAACGCTGCCTTCGTAGAAGTCCACGGTGGCGTGCTCCGGACCAAACTTCTCCGAGCCAGCCATGGGGTGGCTGCCGACAAAACGCCGTGGAGATGACCAAGTAGCCTGGGCATGGTGGCAGATTTCGGCCTTGGTGCTGGCGACATCCGTCACGAGGGCTTCCGGCTTGAGCTGTGGGCGAATGGCGTCCAGCATGGGAATCACCAACGCTGCCGGCGTGGCCAACACGACCAGGTCCGCCTCCCCCACGGCTTCCGCAGGCTCCAGGCTGAGCGTATCTATCGCTCCCATGGAACGGGCGACATCGAGACTTTCCCGACGTCGCCCCACACCAATCACTTTTTTCGTTACATGCCGCGCTTTCAGGGCCAGCCCCAGGGAAGCGCCTAACAGGCCTACCCCAAGGATACAGACACGATCAAAGGCCACTGGCGCTTCCGCTTCCGTCATGACGTTCCTTTGGCCGCCTGAACCGCTTCCTGAACGCTGAACTTTTGCAGATACAAGGCGCGGCCGACGATGATTTCGTCGATGCCCAGCGATTCCAGGGGCCGGGCGTTGCGTATGTCGTCCAGGCTGGAAATTCCGCCGGAAATGGTGACGGGGATGTCCACCGCTTCGGCGACGGCAGCCGTAGCCTCAAAATTCGGGCCTTTCATCATGCCGTCACTCAGGATATCGGTGTAGATGATCCGCGAGGCGCCGGCATTTTCCACAGCCTGGGCGAAGTCGACGGCATCGGTCGCCGTTTCTTCCATCCAGCCACTGAGGGCCACCTTCCCGGCGCGGGCGTCAATGCCCACGACAATCCGCCCCGGCCAGACATTGCTGGCTTCGCGGAGCAAATCCGGATCGCGGTGGGCGGCGGTGCCCAGGATAACCCGGTCGGCCCCGGCGTTGATGACGGTTTCGATGGTGTTCATATTGCGGATGCCGCCACCGACTTCGTAGGGGATGCCGGCGTCCGTCAGGGTGCGTAGCTCCTCCTCGACGCAGCAACGGCCCTTGCGGGCGCCGTCGAGGTCCACAATATGAATCAGCCCTTCGCCCAAGGCTTCCCACCAGAGGCGAGCCTGGGACACGGGATCTTCGGAAAACACGGTTTCCTGGTCGTAATCGCCTTGCACCAGGTTGACACAGAGGCCCCCCCGAATATCAACGGCTGGAACAATATTCATAATTACGCCGTCGCCAGCGCGGCTTTGACCTGCTCGACGATGCTCGCGAAGGCCACTTCATCCGTCGCGGCGAGATCCGCCAGCACCTTGCGGTCGATCTCGATGTTGGCGCTGCGCAGGCCATGCATGAACTGGCTGTAGTTCAGGCCGTTGGCGCGGGCCCCGGCGTTGATGCGGGCAATCCACAGCTTCCGGAAGTCGCTCTTGCGTTGGCGGCGATCCCGATAGGCGTACTGACCGGCATGGTCCACCGCCTGTTTGGCGGTCTTGTAAAGACGATGACGACTACCGCGATAGCCTGCGGCCAGCTTGATGATCTTTTTACGACGACGGCGTGAAGCCGGATTGTTGGTTACGCGTGGCATGGTGGGAATCCTTTCTCAAAAACATGGCGGAACGCAAGTTCCGGTGGGTTATGCAATGTATCCAAACCGGGGATGGCAGCGAGGCGGGTCAGTGGCGTGGGACTCTTGGCGGCAGCGCATCCCGTAACGTTCCCGGCAGGACATGGGCGGCGCAACACCTCGTGCGCCGATGACAACGACCCCGGGGAGCCGGGCCTAGCTATACGGCAGCAACTGCTTAATGCGCTTCTTTTCCGAGTCCGACAACAACGTAGCCTGGCGCAGGTTCCGAATGCGCTTGGGAGACTTGGCCGTCTTCAGATGCCGGGCGCCAGATTTCATGCGCAGGATTTTGCCATTTTTGGTAATTTTGAAACGTTTGGCCGCAGCGCGGTTCGTGCGAATCTTGGGCATACAAAACTCTCCTGTGCGCGTGGCGTCCCGTCAAAAGGCAGGGCGGCGGGTTCAACGCGCCAAGTTGTGGTATTGGTTGGCTACCATGTCAGACACGATAGCAGTGTATAACGGTAAATTCCCGGCGTTCATGTCGTTCCAGGCGCAACGCTTGCGCCAACGTAGGCGACATGTCGGGAACTGCTGTACTTATTTGTTGCTAGCGACCGGCTGCAACACAATACTCATGTTACGGCCTTCCAGGCGCAAATTGCTGGCGGAAGCTTCCCCGGTGCAAATGTCGTGGGTGTCATCCATTACCTTCTGGATGATATTCCGGCCAAACTCCGGGTGTGCCGCCTCACGGCCCCGGAACATGATCGTGATCTTGACCTTGTTCCCTTCACTGAGGAATTCCCGCACCCGCTTCATCTTCGTCTCGAAATCGTGATCATCAATCTTCGGACGGAACTTGATTTCCTTCACGGAGATGGTATGCTGATTCTTTCGAGATTCACGAATCCGGCGCTTCTGCTCGTACTTGTACTTCCCGTAGTCCATGATGCGGCATACAGGGGGATTTGCCTTCGGCGCAACTTCGACCAAGTCCAAATCACGCGATTCCGCCGTGCGCAGGGCATCCAGGGGATGCATGATTCCCAATTGCTCACCATTTTCATCCACAACCCGAATCTGCTGTCCGCGAATCTGATTGTTTACCCGAACCTTGTCGTCCGAGGGTTTTACTGGCCTGGCGATTAGAAGAACCTCCTTATGGGTACTTTTACCCTGTCTATTTTCAGACTCCCTGTTCCTGAACCATGCGCATGGGAGCGTACGCAGCGCCACTTTGGCGAAAACGCAGCCCTTGCGGGGATATGCCCCGTGCATGTTTCAGGCTCTTGTATGGCAATTTGCGCCACGGTTGCGACGCAAACAATGCACTGACGGTAAGGCGAACGCCCGGTAAACGGAACGTCAGCACAAACAATGGACACAAAAAAAACGACAAAAAGCGGCCAGCTCTCTGTCGTTATAATAACGCGTACATCCCACGTTTCGCCTTGACGCCTGCTCGAAACGAGCAGCGAAAAAGCCAGCATTGGGCTGTATAGAACCCGACGGACAAGCATGTAACGCCCGGAAATCAGGCCGCTGTCGTCAGGTGAGGAGCTGGTACCCCTGCTTGCAAGATTTGAATGTATGAATACCAATGACTAACTATAGCAAAATTACGCGAAAGATGTCAACGGCTTTTTCTTGGGAGAAGCCGTTTCACGCAGGAGCACGGCCTACCCCGGAGTGTAGCTTGCCACACAACACCTCCGCAGCTCACTCCTCCTGGCCGAAGTCGCCGAACATCGACATGGACGCCGTGTACATTTCGGTCATGGTGGAGATGAAGTTGTCGACATTGCGAAATTCTTCCGGGGACAACGAAGCCTCCAATCGCGCACGCGCGTTTTCCATGGCCGCGAGATTGAGCTCCATTGCCTCCCGATGGTTCATGGCGTTTTCGCTTTGCCGCAACTGCTCCTGTGCAATCAGGGTTTCCTCGGCGAGAATCTCCCGGGTGAGCTCCCGCGTTTCGCCATACATGCCGGAGCCGAACATGCCAATCTGCATATCGTAGGTCTGTTGCAGTACATAGAACTCCTTGTCCTGCTCATAGGCCGTGAAGGCAGCCAGCTCATCGGCGTCCAACACCTCCGCAAGATCGGCCAGTAAGCGCTGTTGAG
>SKJD01000009.1 GCA_007116095.1 Candidatus Hydrogenedentota bacterium | reverse complement strand
GGATCGGTTTCAAAGACGGGAATTTGGCCAGCGACATTGTCTTGGGAAGGGGTGCTTTCCATGCTGCGGAACACCAGCCCGAAGACGGTAAGAAACAAAATGAAAATAATGATGCCGACGATTTGATTTGCACGAATTCTCATGACTACTCCATAAATAATGCGACGTTGTATCGGGTAGATGCCTGCATCAAACTCTGATTCAGGCGATCATAAAAGGCAGCGTCCATTGTACCGAGCTGATCCAGGCCAAGCAACAGCGCCCCGACCACTGGTTCGTAGGTAGGCATAACCAAGCGGGCGTCAGGGCAGTCACGGTGCAACGTCAGGGCCAACGCATCTTTGAGGATCGGGCTGTCTCCCTTGAAGACGCTACCGGCCATGACAACGTCAAACGCCTGGTCCTGCATGTGCAGGCGTCGGGCGGCAGCGGCTACCGTCTGGCCGAGAAAACGCCCGGTCCATTCCAGTATATCACAGGCCGCTACATCGCCCTGACGGGCAGCCTGGAATACCAGCGGCGCGATCGGTTCCAGGTCTTCTTGACTGATCTCTTCCCGGTACATACGAATGAAAAGCTCTTCGATATCCTGGCAGCCGGCGCGTTCCACCAGCAACTCCGTCAATAACGTAAGGGGAAGGATGTTGTCCCGGGCCTGAAAAACGGCTTGAAGCGCCCGATAGCCGATGCTGGTGCCGCTGACCACATCCCCGAAATCTTCATTGATGCCGCCGACGCGGGTTTCTTCGCCCTGGGCGTTGATGCCCGCGCAAACGCAACCTGTCCCGCAGGCAATAACGATACCGTAGGGGCCGCGCACGCCGCCACGCAGGCCCGCCATGGAATCGTTGCGGAAAACCCTGGGCAACTCTCCGAAGAGTGGGGTGAAAATTTCACGTTCGAGCATCTCGTAGTCTTCAGGCAGGTCAGCCCCGGCCACCCCCATTCCGATATGACTCAGTTCTTCGCTGCGAATACCAGCCGTTTTCAGAGCCTGGCGCACCGCGCTCTCAATGGAATCCCGCGCGGCGTCCACGCCACGCACTTCGTAATTCCCGGTCCCAGCGCGACCAAAGCCCAGGATTTCACCCTTCTCATTGCCCACCAAGGCATAGGTCTTGGTGCCGCCAGCATCCAAACCCAAAAAGTACTGCGTCATATCAATTTCCTTTTCAAAAAATACACCGCCCATAAGCGGCTGGCGCGAGATCGGATTGGGTTGTAGCAAAGAATCGTGAACACATACGGCGACGCACAAAAATGGCGGCATGCGCTACCAAGATATAGCCCACGCCGCCAAACATGTTTTCGCAGTTACAACCTGTACATTACATTGCAACCCAAGGTGTCATGGAGTGGCCAGTATAACCGATCTTACAAGGCCAAGTTTTAATTGCCTTGTAACCTGAGAATATCCGAACGCGCCTGATCGGCCGCCGGAGAAATTGGGTAATCGTCGATCACGGTTTGCATCAAACGAATAGCTTCATCGTTTTGTCCAATGCGTGAATAGGCCACAGCCTGGTTATGCAGGGCAAATGGCACCTTGGTGCTGTTCGCGTGCTGATTGCTCAGGGTGTCGAACTCCTGAATGGCCTCCCGGTAATTGTTCTCATTCAGCAGGCTCTTGGCTTTCCAGAACTGGGCATTGGCGCGCATTTCACTATCCGCATTCGGATAGTTTTGCAGGAATTGATTAAACTGGCGCAACGCCGATTGGTAGTCGCCGTTGGCATAGGTGGCCTGGGCGCGGGCATAGTCTTCCCGAGGCGTACCCGAGCCGGCGTCGGCCACATCTTCCATAACCGGCTGCTCGGTCGGCTCCACCATGCTGGGTTGGGCGTCCTGAACCGCTGGCGCGGCGCTCTGGCCCGCAGGCGGCTCAATGGTCACGTCACCACCGGATGCGGGCGGCGGCAGGGTGCGTGCACCTCCTGTACCCGCGCCACTGAGGTTGAAGTGACGGTACATCGTGTTGCGAAAGCTTTCCAGCGAGCTTTCCAGGTTTTCCAGTTTATACTGGAGTTCTTCCTGCTTCGTCACAATGCGGCGGGTTTGTTGCTCCGAATCACTGACCTGTTGTGACAAAGTCAGCGTGGTTTCATTCAGTTGGGAAACCGTTTCATTCAGATTCTGCTCCTGACGCACGATACGCCGGTGCATATCATAGACGGTGGTTTCCATTTGCGGGCTGGTCGTTTCACAGCCCAGCAGGACCCCGGTTGACAAGGTCACACATATGCCGATATCGCGTAACTTCAACATGACACCTCGGTTTGCTTGATAGCGATGGTTTATAGATTGCCTGATTACTTATCGGGTTCCCGCCCGAAAGGCCTCAACAACAAATTGCTGGAGGCAGCTTCAGGCAGATTCCACTACGAACTTGCATTCGTTGTCGTCATTCTACCACAAAGCAGCTCCAGCAATTCATCCCCAGGAAAGCATCGTGCTTCGTGGGTTATTTATTCTGTCCATCCTTCGAAATCAGCTTCATCTTTAGCTTGAAATACCGTGTAAATATCAATCAGAAATTAATATTGCGCCCGGTTGAATTCAACCCGTCGGTTCATCGCATAGGCGCTTTCGGTGGAGCCATCCACAGCGGGGAATTCCTTGCCGTAGCTGATGGTCACCATCCGGCTCGCAGGAACACCGAGTTGAATCAGGTATTCACGCACGGCCAATGCACGACGCTCACCCAGCGCCAGGTTGTATTCTTGCGTACCACGTTCGTCGCAGTGCCCCGCCAACTGAATCATGACATCAGGCACCTGGCGAATCTTTTCCACGTTATCACGCAGGGTTTGCATGGCTTCCGGGGTCAGCCCAGAGCTGTCGAAACCGAAATAGACGGTTTGCAGGCCATATTGACTGCCGGATTCAAAGAGAAGCTGGGCCAAATCCACGTCCGGCAGGCCATCTCCGCTACCCGTATCGGTGTAGGTGGTGCCCCCGGTTTGCTCCGTAGTATCCGTGGTGAAGCCAGGATCAAGCTCCTGACCACCCCTCTTACAGCCAGACATCGCCGTCGCAACAAGCACCACACCCAGCGACAAGGTCATTACACTCCAAATCCGCTTTTTAATCATTTTTTTCTCCACGCATCAACTGATACTAAGCCACTGTTATTTTTTCGGCAACCGTTGCCGATTAATACTACCAAATATGCAGATGAAAAGCAAGCAAATTGTTTCTTTTCATCACTTCTAACTTACCCGTTTACAGGCGGTTACAACATGTCTTTTCTCGTACTAGCCCCGTGGTAAAATGAGACCTAATACGCTATAACCCCTTAATCCCCAATAATATTGCAAAGTTCCCCTTTTCAGACTGTTGAACAAATTATTTTTTCGCCGGCATAGCCGCCGTGAAAGTCTGGAACCGGCATACCGGTTATTGTCCGTATATCCATCTTCGTCAAGGCGTTTGGGGCGTCTCCATAATCTGGCGGTATTGACGTTGGGCCTGACGCGTCAACACGTACACGACCAGCAGTGTAGCCAGCAATCCGAGCGCCATCATGCCATATTCCAGCGGGGTCTTTGTTGTTTCCCGCGCCAGCAATTGCGCCAGTTCCTGGGCGGTGGCGCCTATATAGACGTAGAGGATTGTGGGGGCGAGCATCCCCAGCCAGGAGCCCAACACATAATCCCGCAGTCGCAGGGACGTCAGTCCCAAGGCGTAATTGAGTAGATTGAACGGTAGCAGCGGAGAGATACGTATCAGGACCGTCATCTTGAATCCATCCCCGGCAATCGCCTGATCCAGCGCCTGAAACCGGGGGGTATTGGCCATCTTGCGGGCCACCATGTCCCGCGCCACGCTGCGCCCCAAAAGAAAGGCCAGAGTTGCGCCGGAGGTGCTGCCCAACGAGACCGCAATAAGGCCCATCATGATCGCCATAACCGGTTGTGATTGCCAATGGGCTGCGGCTAGAAAACCGGCGCTTACTGTCAGCAGCGAACCCGGCACCAGGAGTACACAGGCTGGGATGTAGAGCAGGCCCACCGTAAACACGCCCCATGCCCCAAAGCCCTGGATATACTCCAAAAACGCCCGCAATTGCGCTTCAATTGGAATGAGATAACCGGCCAATAGGAGAACTGCCAGCAGGGGAAGTAGCAGCCATTTGGCAGAGGTATTCCGGAACTTTTCGGGGCGTTTGGCTTGCATGCAAATACGTACTCTATTGGTATGGACTGCACCAGGTGAATATTGGATGATGTCCTTCGGGCTTACACAGCATAGCCCATCGCCCGGACCTGACGCGAACCGGGGGCAGCGATATGCTCGGAAGGTATACCTGAGTAAATTTATCGTGATAATTAATAATGAAAAAATACATAAAAACTTGATTCCTGGTCGCGCCTTGCCGTATATACTTCTCTTGGCAGAAGTTACTACGTGGAGGGAACCACCATGCTGGAAGTTGAGATGTTGGCAAGATTGCAATTTGCCTTCACCATCATGTTTCACTATCTTTTCCCGCCCCTGACCATCGGCCTGGGCTGGATCATGTTTACCATGGAGCTGAAGTACCATCTGACGAAAAACCCGATCTATGAGGTGATGGCACGTTACTGGACCCGCATCTTCGCCATTACTTTCGCATTGGGCGTGGCCAGCGGTATCGTAATGGAATTTCAGTTCGGCACAAACTGGGCGACCTACTCGCGTTATGTCGGGGATGTCTTCGGCTCGGCCCTGGCGGCGGAGGGCATCTTCGCCTTCTTCCTGGAATCCGGTTTCCTCGCCGTCCTCGTCTTCGGCTGGGACCGGGTGTCGCCGCGCTTTCACCTCCTGGCGACCTTCCTCGTGGCGGCGGGCGCGACCTTCTCCGCGGTCTGGATTGTGGTGGCGAATTCGTGGCAGCAGACGCCCGCGGGCTTCCATATCGTGGGCGAAGGTGACAGAGCCCGTGCGGAGATCACCGATTTCTGGGCGATGGTCTTCAATCCTTCCAGCATGCACCGGCTGAACCATGTGTTGCTGGGCTGCTTCATCCTGGCGGCCTTTGTGGTCATGAGCATCAGCGCGTGGTACATCCTCAAGCAAAAACACCAGGACTTCGCCCGGCGTTCCTTTAATATCGCCCTGGTCTTTGCGCTGGTGTCTTCCGTGCTCATTCTGTTTTCCGGGCACAAACAGGCGCAGACCGTCGCCGAGACCCAGCCCGCCAAACTGGCCGCGCTGGAAGGCCACTTCACCACGATCGACGGCCCGGCGCCGTTGTACCTCATGGGCTTCCCCAGCGAATCGGAGGAGCGGGTCAAGATGGGGATTGCCATCCCGGGCATGCTGAGCTTCCTGGTGCACAGCGACTTCAGCACCCCGATTCCCGCGCTGGACAGTTTCCCACCGGAGGATCGCCCGCCGGTTTTCATTCCCTTTATGACCTACCACATCATGGTGGGCATCGGCATGGCCTGTATTGCGTTGACCCTGATCGCCGCCTGGTATTGGTACAAGGGCACGCTCTTTGAACAGCGCTGGCTGATGTGGATTTTTGTCTTTTTCGTGGTCGGGCCCTACATCGGCAACCAGTTTGGTTGGGTTGCCGCGGAAGTAGGCCGGCAACCCTGGATTGTCTATGGCCTGCTGCGTACGAACGACGCCATCTCGCCCTCAGTTTCGGCGGGACAGGTGATGGGCTCCCTGATTATGTTCGGCATGATCTATACCCTGCTGCTGGCGCTGTACCTCTACGTGATGAACGACAAAATACAACTTGGGCCGGTCCCCGAAGTGTTGGGCATGGACCCGAACAAATCCTTCACCGACAAGCATGGCACGGGATTTCTCGATGCCGCTGTCCAGCACAACGATCCGGCGGGGCCGTCGTTGTTGGCGGGCGATGACGAATCAGAGCCTGGAGATTCTGTAGAAAAGGGGGATGAACGATGAGCCTGGAGATAATCTGGTTTCTATTACTGGGGGTATTGTTGGCGGGCTACGCCATCCTCGACGGGTTCGATCTGGGGGTCGGCATCCTGCACCTCGTAGCCAAGAAGGACCGCGAACGCCGCGTCTTCATGAATTCCATCGGGCCCCTGTGGGACGGGAACGAAGTCTGGCTGGTTACCTTCGGCGGCGCGCTCTTCGCCGCCTTTCCACACACCTATGCGACGGTCTTCCAGACCTTTTACACGCCCTTCATGATGCTGCTCTGCGCCCTGATTTTCCGCGCGGTCTCCATGGAGTTCCGCAGCAAACAGTCGCATCCCCTGTGGCGCAGCATCTGGGACGTGCTCTTCTTCGTCTCAAGCGCCGTCGCGCCGCTGCTCTTCGGGGTGGCCGTCGGCAATGGCATGCAGGGCATCGCCATCGATGCCCAGGGTAACTACCAGGGCAACTTCTGGATGTTCCTCAACCCCTACGCAATCCTCGTGGGCTTGCTCGTCGTGGCGACCTTCGCCATGCACGGAGCCATCTATCTGCTGATGAAGATTGATGGGGAATTGCAAGAGCGGGTTTACCACTGGGCCTGGAGCTGCTTCGGTATTTTTCTCGTGATGTATCTCTTCACCACGATGTACACCTTGGTGAACATCCCGCAGGCCCTGGACAACTTTACCCATATGCCAGCGGCGTGGGTGGTCGTGTTTTTGAATGTGCTCGCCATCGCCAACATTCCGCGCAGCCTCTTCTACCGACAGGCGGGCATGGCGTTTTTGTCGAGTGCCGGCTCCATCGCGGCCTTTGTCTTCCTCTTCGGGCTGGCCATCTTCCCGAACATGGTCGTGTCCTCGCTCGACCCGGCCTACACCATCGACATCTACAGCGCGGCTTCCAGCCAGAAGACCCTGGGCATCATGCTGATCATCGCGATTATGGGCATGCCCGTCGTCATCAGCTACACCGCCGTCATCTACTGGACCTTCCGCGGCAAGGTGGAG
>SKJD01000461.1 GCA_007116095.1 Candidatus Hydrogenedentota bacterium | reverse complement strand
TGCAACGCTTGCAGTGGAAGCGACGCGCATCCGCTATTTTCAGAACAAAACACAGTTTATCTGGCCTTGAAAGCGCCAAATGGGCACTTTCAGACTTGGCACGATTCATGCTTCTATGTTGGTGGACACGATGTCCAAACGGAAAATTGAACAACCCTCTACGAAAGGAGGAAAATGAAATGAAAAAGATGCTTGTGTTGATCGGATTGCTTGCGGCTGGTATGGTGGCTTTCGGTCTGACGGCAAACGCCCAGCAGGGCAACCCCAACGCACCGGGCGCAGGCCAGGGCCGGGACAACCAATGCCAGGACTTCGTGGACAGCAACAACAGCGGTGTTTGCGACAATTACGAAGCGGGCGGCCAGGGACGTGGGCGCGCTGAAGGCAGGGCCGGCAACGTCCGGCGCGGGCACGGTCCGGGCCAAGGCCAGGGCATAGGAGCCGGTGGTCAGGCGCAAGGCCAGGGACGCGGACGCGGAGCCAACGCCCAGGGTCCCGGTCAGGGTCAGGGACGCGGAGCTGGCGGTGAAGGCATGGGGCAGGGCCCCGGACAAGGCCAGGGACGTGGAGCCGGTGGTGTCGGACAGGGCCGTGGACAAGCCAACCGGTAAACGAAGAATGACACGATGACCGCACACAATGACAACAATGTAGCCAGACAGCAGCGGCTCGCGCCCCTAGCGCGGGCCGCGCTTTATGCCGTGGGCCTCCTGGGCAGCGCTCTCCTGGTGGATTGGCTATGGGAGACCCCATCGCTGTGGGTAATGCTCCCTGCGGGATTGCTGATCTTGGGGTTGGGCTATATGCTGTTGGCCGATGCCTGCAAGCAGTGCCTGCACTATATCAACCAGTCACACAGCGCCCAAATAATACATCCCCGGCTTGTTCATCTGAGCTGTGTTTTACTGCTCTCGCTGCCAGCGCTGTGCTGGGTACTGCTGCTCTATGTAGTCCCCTGGCACGACACGCCGCAGCTCTTACGCATCGCTTTGCTGGGCAGCAGCTACCTCACGGCAGCCCTCGCCGTGTTGCTCCTGCTCAACCAATGGGCTCAGTATAAAGACAGCGACCGAAAACGCAGGAGCGCACCTTTGCTCAATGCGCTATTCCTGGCGGCGCTGCTGACCATGGCGGGCTGTTTTGGACTCCAGCGATACAACCAGCTTCAAACACGGCAGGCGGAAGCGGCCCTGGACGACCGGGCTGATCTCCTGCTGGATCTCATGGAAAACTCGGTGCGGGTGCATCTGCATAACAACCGCTACATGCCCCCTCGCCTGTATGAAGCCTATGAAGCACTGGCCAACATCGAGCAGGTCGTCGGCGCCCGCCTATATACCCAAGCTGGACAGGTCATTGTCGAGGCCTGGCCTTTTGATCATGATTCCCCCTTCGATGAAGGCCTCTATAACCGCGAAGACATCCTGCTGCAAACCCGTTCGGCCCAGCTCGACCTTGCTTCGCATCCGCTGGGCATGGGGATGCGTGGCGGACGTGGCATGCGGGGTGGGCCAGGCGCCGGCGCGGGTACTGGCGCAGGCGGCGGACAAGGTCCCCAAGCCTGGGAACCGTTTCCGCCTGGCCCCCATCAATTGTTGATCGCCCTCGACAAGTCCGCCATACTGGAAAACATCGCCGTCATCCACCGCAATACCCTCTTTGGGCTGCTGGGCCTGGGCCTCATCGCACTGAGCGTTGTCGGTTTGGGCTGGTCGCGTCACCGCCGCATGGACCTGGAATCCAGCCTTGTGGTCGCCCAGGAACAGGCAGCGCACCTCGAACGCCTCGCGCAGATGGGCGCGGGCCTGGCCCATGAAACCAAGAACCCCCTCGGGATCGTGCGGGGTCTGGCGCAATCCATCAACGACAGTGAGCCCCAGAATACGACCGTGCGTCGCTATGCCCAGGACATCGTGGATGAATCGGACCGCATTGTTGGGCAAATCAACCGCTTCCTGAAACTGGCGCGTCCGGAGACGCCGCGTATGGAGCGCATCGCGCTACCGGCGTTTCTCGGGAAGCTGAAGCAGCTCATCCAACAGGAAAGCAGCGATCGCCAGATTGCCCTGCACGTGGAAAGCGCCATTTCCCAGGTGGAAGCCGACCCGGAGCAACTCCGCCAGGTGCTACTCAACCTCCTGCTCAACGCCTTCTCCGCCTGTGGGCCAGGCGACGCCATTACCGTGCGCTGTGAAGCCGCCGACCCATCACCCCAACAAGATGCCGTCTTGCATGTTATGGACACCGGCTGTGGGATTGCTCCGGAGGACCTGGACAAGGTACGCCAACCCTACTTCACCCGCTTTCCCGGCGGCACCGGTCTGGGGTTGGCGCTTGTTGAAGAGATCGCCCGAAATCACGGCTGGCGCATAACGATTGACTCGGAGCCGGGTAAAGGGACCATGGTTTCCATTCATGGCCTGAAAACGGTACGATGAGCAGCATGGGAAGTAAAAAATATTGTATCGCCATTGTTGATGACGAAGCCGCACAGCGCAAGCTGCTGGAAAACGCCCTGGCCCGCTCCGGCTATACGAGTATTTTGTGCGCCGATGGCGCCGAAGCGCTGGAGCAGGCTGCACATTGCGACCTGATGCTGCTGGATGTGCGGATGCCGGGAATGTCCGGGTTGGAGGTGCTGGATCAGCTCAGTCACACACGACCAGAGCTCCCGGTCATCCTGCTGACCGCCTTCATTGATGTTCGAGACGCGGTTCAGGCCATCAAGCAAGGCGCGGTGGACTACCTGGAAAAACCGGTTGATCTGGATGAGCTGATCGCCGCCATTGATGATACCCTTGGTATCAGCGGGCGCAATGTGGCCGCACCACAACTCAAGCTGCCCGAGGGCGTCGTGGCGGAGAGTGAGGCCCTGTTGCAGGTATTGCAGCAGGCCGTCAAGGTCGCCCGGGACAACGCCACGGTGTTGATCCACGGCGAGAGCGGGGCCGGCAAGGAAATCATCGCCGACACCATCCACATCAACAGCCACCGCGCCGAAAAGCCCCTGGTGGCGGTGGATTGCACGACACTTTCGGATAACCTGGTCGAGAGCGATCTCTTCGGCCATGAAAAAGGCGCTTTCACCGGCGCCGACAGCCGGCGCATCGGTCGTTTCGAAGAGGCCGACGGCGCCACGCTGTTCCTGGACGAGATCGGCGAGCTGCCCCTGGAGCTTCAACCCAAACTGCTGCGGGTGCTAGAAACCGGGCGCTTCCGGCGGGTTGGCGGGGAACGAGACATCGCCACAGACATCCGCCTTATCGCCGCCACCAACCGCGATCTCGAACTGGAAGTCGCCGAGGGGCGCTTCCGGGAAGACCTTTACTTCCGGCTGAGCGTCTTTCCCCTGGTGGCGCCGCCCCTGCGCGAACGCCGCGACGACATCCTGCCCCTGGCCGACCGCTTCCTGGCCAGCCGGCACAAACGCCTCTCCCCCGCCGCCCAGCGCCTCCTTCTGCAATATGCCTGGCCCGGCAACGTGCGTGAACTCCGCAATAGCCTGGAACGCGCCGCCATCCTGGCCTCGGGCGCCCTCATCTTGCCCGAAGACCTGCCCCAGGCCGTGCGCCAGCCCATACCCGCACAGCAGCCGGAACGCAACACAGATGGCAATGCGGATGGTAAAAGCTCGGTATTGGTCGGCAATATGGAGGCCATACAGAAACAAGCCATCCTCGAAGCCCTCGACAAGGCCGAAGGAAACAAGACCCGGGCCGCGGAATTGCTCGGCATCAGCCGTCGCAACCTCATCTACAAACTCCGCGCCTACGGCATGTAAAACACGCTTGCCAAGCTGTTTCCAGGACGGCTGACCCATCCGCCATCTTGCGGTATTTTCGCACCCCGCATCCTGGGAATATTTGTAATGGTATTGCGTTTTCCTCTACACTTTTGCTTTATCACCAGCCAACGTGAGGGATTCACCATATAAATGTCCAGAATACTTATTACCGGTGTGGCCGGCTTCATCGGCTCACACCTGGCCGAATTTTTATTGGCCCGTGGCGACACGGTGCACGGCATCGACGAATTTAACGATTATTACGATCCACGGATTAAGCGCCAGAACCTTGGCAAAGCCCAAGCGAACGATCGATTCAGCCTCGTGGAAGGCGATATCTGCGATGAAGTATTGGTGCGGACGCAGTTTGAGGCCTTCGAACCGGATGTAGTGGTGCATCTGGCCGCACGGGCGGGGGTGCGGCCTTCCTTGCAGAATCCGAACCTATACCACCGCGTGAATGTGATCGGGTCGCAACATATCCTGGACGCCTGCCGGGACTACCAGCCCTCGCACCTGGTATTTGCTTCGAGCTCATCGGTGTATGGCGGCAGTCTGGAAGTGCCGTTCTCCGAGCAGAATCCCGTCATGCGCCCGATCAGCCCCTACGCCGCCACCAAACGCATGAACGAGCTTCAAGCGCATGTATACAGCCAGGTCTATGGCGTCAAGGTAACGATGCTGCGCTTTTTCACGGTCTATGGCCCGCGACAACGCCCGGACATGGCCATTCACAAATTCACCAAGGCCATTCTCCAGGGCGATCCCCTGCCCATGTTCGGCGACGGCAGCACCAAACGCGATTACACCTATATTGATGATATCATCGACGGGGTGGTCCGCTGTATCGACCGTCCCTTTGATTACGAGATATTCAACCTCGGGGAAAGCCACACGACCGAACTGCGGACCCTAATCAGCCTGCTCGAAAAACACCTGGGCGTAAAAGCCAATATTGAGCACCACCCCAACCAACCGGGGGATGTGCCGATTACCTATGCGGATGTCTCCCACGCCCGGGAGAAACTGGGTTACAACCCCAGCTTCAGCATGGATGAAGGCATCGCCCGCTTCGTGGCCTGGTACAAGGAAAACCAGGGCCTCGCTTAGTTGGCGTTACCTTACCATCCCGTATAAACAATCCCCGTGAGCGCCGTTATCCGATGCGACCGGGCTTCACCTAATCCATAAAACATTCGGTATTCACCAACAAGACCAAAAGGTAGCGATTACGATGACCCAAGGCAAGCGCAATGTCGCCCTCATTACCGGTATTACAGGCCAGGATGGCTCCTATCTGGCGGAATTCCTGCTGGACAAGGGCTACGAGGTCCATGGCATGGTGCGGCGTTCCAGCACGGAAACCTTTGAACGCATCAAGCACATCCAGCACAAGGTCAACCTCTTTCAGGCCGATCTGACCGATCAGGTCTCCCTGATCGAAACCATGGAGTCCATCCGGCCTGCCGAGGTCTACAACCTGGCGGCGCAGTCTTTCGTACCCACCTCGTGGAATCAGCCCATTCTCACCGGTGATGTCACGGCTTTGGGGGTGACGCGGCTACTGGAGGCGGTGCGGCTTGTAGACCGCTCAATTCGCTTCTACCAGGCTTCTTCCAGCGAGATGTTTGGCCATGTCCGGGAAACGCCGCAAGTAGAAAGCACCCCCTTTTACCCACGCAGTCCCTATGGCGTTGCCAAGGTCTACGGGCATTGGATCACCATCAATTACCGCGAGAGCTACGACCTCCACGCCTCTTCCGGCATTCTCTTTAACCACGAGTCCCCCCGCCGTGGGCTGGAGTTCGTGACCCGAAAAGTGACCGATGGCGTGGCGCGGATCAAGCTTGGATTGCAGGAGGAACTGCGCCTGGGCAACCTGGACGCTAAACGCGACTGGGGCTTCGCCGGAGACTATGTGCGCGCAATGTGGCTCATGCTGCAACAGGACACGCCCGACGATTACATTGTCTCCAGTGACGAGACGCACAGCGTCCGGGAGATGTGCGAGATCGCCTTCAGCCACGTAGAGCTGGATTGGGAAAAGTACGTGAAGGTGGACCAGAAGTTCTACCGTCCGGCGGAAGTCCAACTGCTCCATGGTGATTCCGGCAAGGCCCGAAAAGTTCTGGGCTGGGAGCCGGAAGTCAACTTCACCCAATTGATCCAGATGATGGTCGACGCCGACCTGGCGCGGATAACCAAACAGCAACTACACGCACAATCATGAAGCAACGCGCCCTCATAACCGGTATCAACGGATTCGTCGGCAAGTACCTGACGCGGGCGCTGCAATCGCGGGGCTGGGAAGTGCTGGGCCTGGGCATTGTCCCTGAAGCCGGCGTGATACCCTGTGACATCACCGATCAAGCACAGGTGAAACAGGCGCTACAGGAGGCGGGGGCGTTAACGCATGTGTTTCATCTCGCCGCCCAGACCTTTGTACCCGCGGCCAACGAGGCGCCCCAGGCAAGCATGGCCGTCAATTATGGCGGTACGGTAAATCTCTTGCAGGCGCTATCGAAACACGCGCCGGAAGCCCACTTCCTCTACATCAGCAGCGCGGACATCTACGGTCCGCCGCAGTACCTGCCGGTGGACGAGGCGCATCCGATACAGCCCCCCAATGCCTACGCCATATCCAAGGCGGCTGCGGATCACTACTGCGCTTTTTTCGCCCAGGCCACCGCACAGCCAACGCTCCGGATGCGTCCATTCAACCATAGCGGCCCGGGACAAGCGGACAATTTTGTCCTGCCAAGTTTCGCCCGGCAAATTGCCGCCATCGAGGCCGGCAAACAAGCCCCGGTGATGCGGGTGGGCAACCTGGAGGCCGCGCGTGACTTTCTGCATGTGGAAGACGTGGTGCAGGCCTATGTATTGGCTGCGGAAACGGGCGCATCGGACGCGGTGTTCAATGTCGCCTCCGGCGCTGCCGTGCGCATCCAGGACGCGCTGGATCGTCTCCTGTCCCACGCCAACGTCGATATTGCGATAGAAGAAGACCCGGCCCGGATGCGACCGGTCGATGTGCCGGAGATTCGCGGCGACGCCACCGCCCTGACAAAGGCCACAGGTTGGCAGGCCGAACACAGCTTCGATGATCTCCTGCTGGA
>SKJD01000435.1 GCA_007116095.1 Candidatus Hydrogenedentota bacterium | reverse complement strand
GCAGGCCCAGGCGCTCCCGGTTCTCCAGGATAGGGGCGATGCGCCGCGGGTTGGAATCCAGTGCTGCAATGATCGCCTCGCAATTCGCCAGTTGCGCGATGTGCGTGCTTTTGCCTCCGGGCGCGGCGCAGAGGTCCAGGATGCGTTCGCCCGGTCGGGGTTCCAGCAGGTGCGATGGCAACAGCGAAGCCGGGTCCTGCATGATGAAATACCCGTCCTGGAACCATTTGCTGCGTAGCGGCGGCTTGCCCTCCACGAAAGTAAGCTCTTCCGGGATCGGCGTGCTCTTTCGGGTGATGATCTCGGACTTCGCCAGACGCTCCTGCAAGGCCGCGCTGTCTTCCTTCAGGGTATTGCAACGCAGGCAGGTCGGAGCCGGGGTGTTGATGATTTCGCAAATCGTTTCGAGTTGATCCGCGCCGAATTGCTCCTCCCACAGCGTAATCAACCAGGGCGGGATCGAATGGCGGACACTCAGATAGCGGTGGTACTTCATCTCCGGATCCGGAAGCCGTACGGCCTCCATATCCTTGGGCGCCTTGCGCAGGATCGCGTTGACCAGCCGCGCCGTACCCGCATGCCCGCGCTTTTTCGCCAGGTCCACGGAAGTATGCACCATCGCCGGCGGTGTGACGTTGTCGCAGAAGAGCGACTGGAACAGCGCCATGCGCAGGATGGCGTGGATGGGCAGCGGCAGTTTCTCCAGGGGCTGGGTGCAGATGCCCCGCAGGATATGATCGCAGAGCAACTGATGCCGCACGGTGCCGTAGACCAATTGCGTCAGAAAGCGGCGACCGCGGTCCGAGATGTTTTTGCGTCGCAAGGTTTTGTCCAGCGAGGCGTCCAGGTGCATCTGGCGCGCGTCAAAAACACGCAGCAGTACATCAATGGCCGCATCGCGAACGGGATCTATTGGCATCGGAAGCCCCCAAAGGTATGCAATCGTGACCCGCGGGCCACGCTAAAGGAAAGTCAGGAAATCTTTATAATGTCGTGTGTTATGGATAACGCGCCAGGGAGGTATCGCGCTAGTCAAGGCCAGGTATCAGGAAAAACGCGCGCCCGCTTCTATGCGGTGACCACGGAGAAATTCGCCGGTCTGCACGATCCGCTTGCCCGGGACCTGGACTTCCAACAGCTCCAGTACACCCTCCCCCGTGGCGACATATAGGTGCTGTTTCCCAACCGCAACAATTTCGCCCGGAGCGCCCTGGGGCGTATCGTTCGCCTCAACTACCCGGCTGCGCAGAATTCGGAAGGGCTGCTCCCGGAACTGGCAATGGGCAATGGGCCAGGGTTGCAGGGCCCGCACCTGGTTGTGGATCGCCCAGGCGCTTTTTGTCCAGTCAATGCGTCCATCTTCCTTGGTGATGATGCGGGAGTGCGTGACCTTGGCCGGGTCCTGCGGCGTGAATTCCGCACGCCCATTCGCCACCAATTCCATGGCTTCCACCATCATCCGGGCGCCCAGCTTCGCCAGTTGCGCACTGAGTTCCGGGTGCGTGGTTTCCGGGGCAATGGGGACCCGCTCTTGAAGTAAGATATCCCCTGCATCCATTTCCAACACGATGCGCATGATGCTTACCCCGGTTTCCGTATCACCCGCAAGCAATGCGGTCTGAATCGGGGAAGCGCCGCGCCAACGTGGCAGGAGACTGGGGTGGACGTTGAGCCAGCCCTGGGGCGGGATGTCCAGAATCGGTTGTTTTAGCATGCGTCCGTAGGCGGCCACGGTACAGATTTCCGGCTGTTGTTCCCGAAGCCAAGCCTCGAAGCTGCCATCGTTGAGCTTTGAGGGCTGATGGACCGGGATGCCCAGCGCTTCCGCCGTTGTCTTCACCGGCGGTGGGACCAGCTTCTTGCTGCGCCCCTGGGGCTTGTCCGGCTGACAGACCACCGCCGTGACTTCATGGGAAGCGGCCACGGCCTTTAGCGTGGGGACGGCGAGCTCCGGCGTGCCAAAGAAGACGGTGCGCACTAGGTCAATCCCGGAATATCGAGGCCCCCGGTCATCTCGGACATTTTTTCTTTCACCAGTTCGCGGGTCTTCTCCATGGCCTCATTCACTGCGGCGCGCACCAGGGTTTCCAGCATTTCCGGGTCGTCCTTGTCGATGACTTCCGGGTCGATCTTGATGTCCAGCAATTCCATTTTGCCGGATACCACGACCTGCACCATACCGCCTCCAGCGGAGCCTTCCACCCGTTCTTCGCCCAATTGTTCCTTAAAAGAGTCAATGTTGTTCTTCAACGCCATCGCCTGCTTCATCATGCCGCTCATTTTGCCGAGGTCGCCTAATCCCTTGAACACGTTAGACTTATCCTTTCCTGATATGAAGGTTAAAAGTTAATATAGTATAGCTGTTTTGGAAGGATTTTCGCAAGGAAAAACAGTGATACGGAGCTTTGTGCTGCTCAGGGCCGCCAACGTTCCAAGACGGCCTCTATGGCGGCTTCACGGCTCTCTATATGGCCTTCGAGCTGTTCTTCCTCTACAAAACGGAGAATCTCCGCGAAATGAGGACCGGGCGTGAGTCCCAAGGCGATGAGGTCTTTGCCGCTAAGCAGGGGGGGCGGCGTTTCTTCCTCGGGACCGAGTGCTTCGATATAATCAGCGATCCAGTCCACTGTCGCGGTGTCGCCATGACTCGCCAGGCAATCCAGGCGACACAAGGTCAGGAGTTCCTCAAAGCCCGGCTCCCGCACAAAACGCCGCCGCCGGTTTTCTTTCATCTCAGGTATATCGGCAACGCGCATGTGCTGGTCCACAAGCCAGGCGATGCGCTCGGTCGCTTTCTTCGAGAAGCGCAGTCGCTGGCATATCGTTCGCGCCATGTCGGCGCCCACATGGTGGTGGTTGTTGAAGCGGATGCGGTCCTCGAAGGTCTGGGTGAGCGGCTTGCCCACGTCATGCAGCAGCGCGCCCATCGCCAGGGTGACGGAGGGCGCGGACACGGTGGGCGGCTGGAGATAGCGAAGCAACAGCCGGGTATGCGTGTAGACATCGCCTTCGGGGTGAAAAACGGGGGGCTGCTCGACCCCCTTCATGGCGGCCACCTCCGGCAGGAGCTGCTCCAGGAGCCCGGAGGCGTCCAGCAGGTCCAGGGCGCGGTCCGCATTGCCCTGGGTCAGGATTTTACAGAGTTCATCGCGGAGACGCTCCGCACTGCAACGGAGGATGGCCGGGGCGTTTTGTTGGAGCGCCTCCCAGGTTGTACTTTCAATCTGATAATCGAGTCGCGCGGCGAAGCGTACGGCCCGTATCAGCCGCAGATGGTCCTCGGCAAAGCGCATCTGGGGATCGCCGACCGTACGCAGGATACCCGCCTCCAAATCCGCCTGGCCGCCGACATAGTCCAATACCTTCTCTTGGGCGGGATCGTAGAAGAGCGCGTTGATCGTGAAGTCCCGCCTTCGGGCATCTTCCGCAGCATCACAGAACCGCACGGATTCCGGACGTCGTCCATCGACATAGGGTCCGTCCTGCCGGAAGGTCGCGACTTCGAACGGGCCCTCCGGCCGGATCACCAGCACAACCCCGAACTCCGCGCCTACCGGCGCCGTCTTCGGGAATATGGCCTGCACTTGCGCCGCCGTGGCGTCGGTGGCGATGTCGTAGTCAAGCGGCGTTTGCTCCAGCAGCATGTCGCGGACGCAGCCTCCCGCCAGCAGCGCCTGGTATCCGTGGGTACGAAGTTCGGCGCAGATGGCGAGGGCGGCGTCACGGAGTTGGGTCCTGCCTTGTGCTTCCATCAGGTCGTTACCGGGCCTCCGGCAGGGGATAGCGCCCGGCCAGGGCATCCGGCATGGCCGAAGGATCATACATTACGCCGGAACCGCGATCGCCCTGGGGCTGGTAATGCTGGTGCCCAACGCTGCTGACCGGCTCGTAGGCATCCTCGCCGCTTTCCGTGCGCCACCAGTCCAGCCACTCGGCTTCGAGCGCTTCCACCACTTCGGGGCGTTCCGCCGCCAAGTCATGGTCCTCAAACTTGTCCTCCTGGCGGAACAGCTCCCAGCCCGCGTTATCCACCTCGACCAGGGTGTATTCGTCGTTTCGCAGGGCGCGGTTGTCGGTGAACTGGAAATACATGGGACGCGAGCGTTCCCAGGCTTCGCCCCGCAGCAACGGTGCAAACGACTCACCGGCCTGATGGTCCACGCGCTCGACGTCCTGTTGCCCGTCTGCGAGCTCCATAAAGGTCGGCAGCACGTCCACAAAGTGTAATTGACTGTCATCGATGGCGCCGGGCCGCGTGACGCCATTGGGCCAATGGACGATTGTGCCGGTGACGACGCCCCCGGAATGCTTGCTGATCTTATAGAGCCGCCAGGGAGTGACCGTGGCATAGGCCCAGCCGGTGCCCGGTTGCCAATTGGAGGCGGGATCGCCGGGGAGCAACTCCCGCTCGAGCATGGCCTGGTCAACGACATGGAAGGAGTCCGTACCGTTGTCGCTGCAGAAAAGCACAAGCGTATCGTCGAGAATCCCGGCCTCCTCCAGCGCCGCCACGACCTGGCCCACACCCCTGTCGATGCCTTCAATCATGGCCGCATAAACCGACATGCGCAGGTCTTCGAGGTCTTGTTGCGCCGGACTGAGGCTGTCCCAGTCTGGCAAGTTCTGCGGGTAGGGCTGTAATTCGGCATCCTCCGGGACGATGCCCAAAGCTTTCTGTTGCTCGAATCGCGCCTCGCGGATGGCCTGCCAGCCGTCCAGATAGCGGCCTCGATATTTCATGATGTCTTCGCGGGGAGCCTGGAGGGGATTGTGCGGCGCCTGGTAGTTCAAGTAGAGGAAAAATGGCTGCTCCGCATCATCGGCCACGTTGTCCCGGATAAAGTCCACGGCGCGCTCGGAAAAAGCGTCGCTGCTGTAATAGTCATCGCCATAGTCGGTGAAGGGCTCCTTGTTCAGTCGATAGCTCGGGTGGCCGGTAAAGTGATCCGCGAAACCGCCCAGGAAGCCGAAGAAATGATCGAAGCCACGGTCCACCGGGTTGCCGTTCAGGTGCCACTTGCCGATGACGCCATTGCGGTAACCCTGTTCCCGCAACATTTCCGGAAGGGTTGTACGGTCTTCCTTAATACCCATGCCCGCGCGCGGCCACCATTGCCCGCTGAGGAGCGAAGATCGGGACGCCACACACATGGCGTCGTTGTGCATCTGGGTGAAGCGCAGTCCCCCTCGAGCCAGGCGATCCAGGTTGGGAGTATCGATCTCGCCGCCGAAACAACCCAAATCACTGAAGCCCATGTCGTCGATCAAGATATAGATCAGGTTGGGCGCTTTCGCATTCGAGGTTGCTGTCGGGGCAGTCTGGGCCAGGGTCCGCGTTGCGGTCGGCATAAGGGCTGCGGCAGCCGGGAAGGCCAGCGCCCCCCGTAAAAATTCACGTCGGTTCATGGTTTTGCCTTTCAAAATCTTGTTGCTGGGTGGGCGTGTTGCACCTGGAATGAAACATTCCTGGCTGTCGGAGAAGGCGCACAGGATTATTTCCACGCCAGGGGCCGTTAGAATTAATTATATAATCATGACGTATTATAGCTATTTTAGGCCGCAATTTACTAGATGGCCGAGTGAAAGCAAGGAGGTAAGGAGGCAAGCATAATGGGTTCTTCAATCTGGAAAACGGATCCGCGTACCGGAGTCAACAACCGTCGAAACAGTTTTATCGCATTTGGCGTGGCCATCCTGATGATAGTGGGCATTGCCGCCTGGGACTACTCGCAAACCTACGCACGATCATATTCGGGAGAGCTGGTTGAAAAAGAGCGCAAATTCCGCTGGTGGCGTGGCAACGAAAACTGGCATGGTCCGGAGTACCGCCGCTACAACCATTACTGGATAGTAGAAACCGATGATGGGCGGCAGGTTCGCGGAAGGGCGTCCCGTTTCCGTTATAATGATGCGGAAATTGGTGATGAAATCATTAAGGAACGGGGCGAGCGCTTCCCGCGTGTCGTGGATGATGGCGCCCCGTCTACACTTTTCTGGTAACCATAGGTAGTACATGAATCACAACTATGACAACGATTTGATACTTCGTGCGGCCCGGGGGCAAAAGACCCCGCGCACGCCGATTTGGATGATGCGCCAGGCCGGACGTACGGACCCCGAGTACCTGCGTATGCGGGAAGAAGCGGCGCTGCCGCTGGAAAAGCTCTTTCGTCACGTGGACTGGGCAACCCGGATCACGCTCCTGCCTAAACGCTTTGGTGTGGATGGCCTGATTCTGTTCCAAGACATCCTAACGATACTGTCCGGGATGGGCGCGGAGTTTGTCTTTGCGCCGGGGCCAAAGTTGGCCGCAGGGCTGGAGCCAGAGTCGGCGCTATCGAATCTGCATACCTTCGATGTGCGGCAGGAAATGAATTTTGTCGGAGAGACCCTGACGCGGGTGCGTGCCGAAGTCGACGGCGAAATGCCGGTGCTGGGTTTTGCCGGAGCGCCCCTGACGCTGCTGGTTTTCCTGCTGGAAGGCAAAAGCTTCGGCCAGAGCGCCGACCAGGCCCTGGCTTTCCTTGACGAGGAGCCGGAGCGGGCCGAGGCGGCCCTGGACAAAATCACGGCGATGACCATCGACTACCTCAAGTACCAAATCGACAACGGCGCGGCGGCGGTGCAACTGTTTGAGTCGGCGGCGTTTCTGTTGAGCCCCGCGCAGTATGAGCGTTTTGCGTTGCCCGCGCAACAGCGTATCTTTGAGGCGATTCGGGGCTTGGCCCCCAGCATTGTCTTTGCCCGGGATTGGGAGCGTCTGGAAGACTTGCAGCGCGCCGGGGCCGACGTCATCAGCCTACCCGCCGGTATATCGATTGCCGAGGCGCGCCGGATTTTGGGCGACGCACAACCTGTGCAAGGTAACCTGGACAACACCCTGCTCCTGCCCGGCCCCTGGCGACAGG
>SKJD01000448.1 GCA_007116095.1 Candidatus Hydrogenedentota bacterium | reverse complement strand
GGGAAGCTGGGGCAATATGCGTCCCAACTGATACTCGCTTGTGCCGTAGCCGCGGGCGGTCTCGATGTGGTTGATGCCGAGTTCCAGGGCGCGATGCACACAGGCCTCGACATGTCGTACATTATCTTCGGTGACATCTTCCGGAGACTTAAAGTCCCCCTGATAGCGCATGCCGCCGCAACTGATTACGGGTAACTGCAGTTCTGTTCTGCCAAATCGTCTGTATCGCATGGTATGTACTTCCTCCAAAATATGATGTATTGATGGATATGTGAATGTAAGGCGCGTGTTGTTAAGCCTATGTGGACGCTGATGCTTACTCGCGCTCCAACGGCAGTACAGGGTCCCGGCTCCACTCCCGCATGGAAGCATCGTACATAGCCACATTGTCGAAGCCCGCCAGTCGGTAGGCGAAATAGCCTACCGATGAAGTATGACCGGTATTACAGTACGTGACGATCTGTACGGCGTCCGCCGCTTTTCGAAGCATGGCGTCCAGGGCTTCCCCTGTTTTGAATAAATGCTGTGGCCCGAACATAAAATCGGACATAGGCTGTGATATCGCGCCGGGAATGTGGCCGTTGCTATGTGGATGCTGGCCCGTATATTCTGCTGCCAATCGCTGATCAGTCAGTAGCACCCGTGGCTGTGGCAATGCACGAAGCACATCGTCTTTTTCCATCAGAATCGCTGCGTTTTCCGCCTCGGGCACCTGCTCCAGCGGAATCGCGGTTACTGTCAGAGCCCCGGAAGCGGTGGGTCGTTCTTCCGTGACCCACTTGCGATAACCACCGTCCAGGATAGCGACCTGTGAATAGCCCATATACTCCAACACGAAGAAGAGCCGGGCCGCCATCCGGAAATCTCCGGCGTTCTCCATTCCGCTGTAAATTACAATGGGTCGATTTGGGTCCACGCCGCTGTCCGCCAGTAGTTGCCGTAATTCCGGCGCTGGCCGGAGCATCCCGGGTATACCGTCACGGGTTTCGGATACGGCTTCGAAATGTACATGCGCTGCGCCTGGAATGTGACCTTGGTTAAAGTCTTGGGGCGAACGGGTATCCAGTGGCAGTACGGATTCAAGTCGCGCTTCCAGTTCCTCGGTGCTTATTAAGCGTTCGGCGCTGTCTGAAGCGGCGGTTCCCGCCAAGACCCATAGTGTTGCCAGCAAGCAGGCTGCAATGCTGTGTGTTTTCATGGTGAACGTACTCCTTTTGCTCAAAGGGGCAGCTACCTTGCTGTGTAGGCATCTACCCTGCCAGAACGGATGGGTCAGAACATCTTTCGGTAGCGCTTGAATTCCTTGGGCTGTTCTTCGGGTGCATCCCAGTAAGTCTTGGTCTCGGGGTCCCACTGCCGCTTCATCGGATCATTGCCGAAAAGGCGCATGAGTACGCCGATAGGTACGATAAGTAGGTAGTAGGCAATGCCGAGAAAGAGCCGCGTCATGAACCAGTTTAAGGCAACGGCAAAGCGCAGCCAGGCGTCGAAGACCGGTTTCAAGGCCATGGGCAGCACCAGCCCCAAAACCAGAAATACGGCGGCGACGCCGAAGAAATAGGTGGGGAAGCCACTGAAGCCATGGAAGGCCCAGCGAAGAATCCCCAGCACGGCAATGGCCGCAGCCATCAGCAGCCCGAATTTGCGCTGTTCTTTTTTGTCGGCGGTATTGATATCAATGTGCATGGTATCTGGTCTACTTTCCTTTAGTCCAACACAAACTCATTGCGCCAGTCCTCGGTATCTTCCCAGGGTGTTTGTTCCTTCTTGTCCAGCAGAAAGGAGCCCAGGGCGAGGTAATCCATCTGGGTGCGCATGAAGCAGGTGAAGGCCTCTTGGGGGGTGCAGACAATCGGTTCCCCACGGACGTTGAACGAAGTGTTGATCAGCACCGGGCAGCCAGTTTGCGCGTGGAATGCCTGCAATAGCCGGTAGTAGCGCGGGTTGCTCTCTTCTGACACCGTCTGGATACGCGCTGAATTGTCCACATGCGTGATGGCCGGTAAATCAGAGCGCGGCACCTTGAGTCGGTCGAAGCCGGTCGCCTCCTGCTCCGTTTCGCTGAGCTTGCTGAGGCGATCATCACGGACCTGCGCCACCAACAGCATGTAGGGGCTCTCGTGGCCTTTGAGATCAAAGCATTCATCCGCATGTTCCGCCAATACCGAGGGGGCGAAGGGCCGGAAGGACTCGCGGTATTTGATCTTCAGGTTCAAAACGGACTGCATGCTGCGCGATCGGGGATCGCCGAGGATGCTCCGGCCGCCCAGGGCCCGGGGGCCGTACTCCATACGTCCTTGAAACCAGCCCACGACCTGCTCCGACGCAATCAGCTGGGCGACTTCGTCGCAAAGCGCGATCTCGTCCAGCTTCCGGTAGGGGATTTGCTCGGCATCCAGATAGGCCTGAATCTGATCATCGTCGAAGCCCGGCCCGAGGTAGCTGCCTTTCTGGCGCATGGGGTCCGGGGTGCGGGGCTGATCGAGGAGCTGGTGCCAGGCGAAGAGGGCGGCCCCAAGGGCATTGCCGCCATCGCCCGCACAGGGTTGTATCCATACGTCCTCGAAAGGACCTTCACGGAGAATCCGGCCGTTCGCCACGCAGTTCAACGCCACACCGCCAGCCAGCACTAGCTTCGACAATCCGGTCTCCCGGTGCACGTGATGCGCCATTTTCAGCATGACTTCTTCTGTGACTTCCTGCACCGAGCGCGCCAGGTCCATTTCCCGCTGGGTGATCTCGCTTTCCCCAAGGCGGGGCGGCCCATCGAAGAGTTTGTCAAAATGCCGGCTGGTCATGGTCAGCCCCGTGCAGTAATCAAAATACTTCATGTTCAACCGGAAAGAGCCATCGTCCCGGATGTCGATGATCTCCCGCTTGATTGCATCAACGTACCGGGGTTCGCCATAGGGCGCCAGCCCCATCAATTTGTATTCGCCGCTGTTGACCTTGAATCCAGTGTAGAACGTGAAGGCCGAATAGAGCAGGCCGAGCGAGTGGGGAAAGTTAACCTCCTTCAGTATCTCGACCTGGTTCCCTTTTCCGACGCCGTAAGTCGTGGTGGCCCACTCCCCGACGCCGTCCACGGTAATGATGGCAGCCTCCTCGAAGGGGCTGGGGAGAAAGGCCGATGCGGCATGGGAGAGGTGATGCGTGGAGAAGAGAATCTCCCCCTGGTACTTCAGTTCCCGGCGCAGTGTCTTGCGCATGAACATCTTCTCGCTCAGCCAGGTGGGGAGCTGCTCATAAAACGAGCGGATGCCCCGGGGGACCCCCGCCAGGTAGGTCATGAGCAGGCGCTCCATCTTGATATAGGGCTTGTCATAAAAGACGATGTAGTCGAGATCGTTGATGTCGAGCCCGGCCTCTTCCAGACAATAGGCGATGGCCTCGCGTGGAAAACGCGGATCATGCTTTACACGAGAAAAGCGTTCCTGTTGTGCTGCGGCGACAATTTCGCCTTGCTGGAGCAGGGCTGCGGCGCTGTCATGGTAGTATGCGGATATACCCAAAATGTTCATACGCGAATAAATTCAATACCTTGTGGTGAACTGCGAACGGATTAATGTTTGATACTTGTTGCTATGGGGGTAGTTCTGATATTACCGAACCGATTATGTAGGGGCGCCCCCTGTGTGCGCCCACGTGGGTGGGGTTCCTCACCCACGTCATGCCTGCGGAGGCAGGCATCCAATGCGTTGATTTTACATGATTTATTATCGTCAGGAATTACAGCTTCAGATTAAGAAATTATGCTTTATTCACATGCTATTATGTCTTCATTAAGTACTAGATTCCTGCCTGCTGGCGTGTCGATTTAATGTATGTTTGTTGTCATTTAATCATTCAGCATTACGATAAAATATCATGGCCAGGTTAAATCGTTTAATCGATCATTGCCATCGGCCATATTACCGCCCGACCGCGGAGCGGTCACGGATGATTAGCCCGGGGTTGAGCCACAGGCGCGAACCTTGGGTTCGCCCGAAGGCGATACCCCGGGATCGGGGTTCCCCCCCCAGGGCCGACCCTGGATGGGTCGCGGATGATCAATCCACATAAAGCCTTGGGATATAAGCATATGATTGGGCTTAATCGATCATCCGCGACCCCGCTGGGGTCGGTTTATTTTACAAACCCTGATCCCGGGGTATCGCCTACGGGCGTTGCCCGCCCTCCGGCTCAACCCCGGGCTAATCATCCGCAACCCCTGCCGGGGTTAGTCGTTGTGTTGTACAAAGTAAATAATCAACCAAAACGGCAACAACAAACCCGAAGCTATTACAGGGGTATATTGCCAATGAATGCATGGTTTTTGTAAACAATTTCCGTAAATTTTACTAAATCGACACGCCCCTGCGCAGGAATAACGATTTGGGGTTATCGCAAGTGTTTTGTAGAACAATCACCGATTTTTCATCAAAAGACTTTCACATGCTTCCAAAAGAGAGTATTGAGCCTAAAATCTTCACAAAAAACATTGAGCTAGCGGTAATAACAGGACTACACCCGTTGAGATTCTGGCGCGTTGAATTATTCGAAGACGATTGTCCGGTGGCTGTACACCATGATTCGGTCCTCCGCATGAGCGCGTACGGCCTCGGCGAGCACCTTTTTCTCGATGTCCCGGCCCATGGCGGTCAGGTCCTGCACGCTGTGGCTGTGGTTGACCCGGATGATCTCCTGGCCGATGATGGGCCCCATGTCCAGTTCTTCGGTAACATAGTGGCTGGTGGCGCCAATGAGTTTCACCCCACGCTGGTAGGCCTGATGGTAGGGCTTTGCCCCTTTGAAGGCTGGCAGGAATCCATGGTGTACGTTGATGATCCGATGCCGGTAGCGTTCCACCAAATAGGGACTCAGAATTTGCATATACCGCGCCAGCACGACAAAATCCACGCCGTAGTCCTGAAATAAGGCATGGGTTTGCGCTTCCGCTTCGGCCTTGTTCTCGCGTGTCACGGGCGTATATACGAAGGGAGCGCCAAATGCCTCGGAGATGCCTTGCAGGTCAGGATGGTTACTCACGACCAGGGCAATGTCCGCGCCGATTTCTCCATACCGATGTCGTAAAAAGAGATCGTAGAGACAGTGATCGTATTTCGAGACCATGATGGCCAGGCGCTTGCGCTCGTCACTGAACGAAAGACGCGTCTCCATGTCGAACTGTGTCGCCAGATCAGCCAAATCCCGGCGTATTTTCGCCTTGTCGTCCACCATTTGGGCGCAGTCGAAGTGTACGCGCATGAAAAAGCGATCATCCAGTTCTTCCCGATGCTGCTGGGCGTGAATGATGTTGCCACCGCGTTCAAAAATGAACTTCGACACATGGTATACGATGCCGGGCACATCGCGGCAATTGAGTCGTAACGTTGCTTTACGCATAGGGTATAATTTCCCATGGTTCAAAAACCGGCTGTGCTGCCTCAGGAGGCATTCCAGCCGGGTTACTTCGAAACTGATGGCCCTGAGTATAGCAAAGTATGGCATCGAAATGCCGGGCTGAAGCCGAGAATGCATTTCTGAGCCATAGGTGGAATAGGGGGAAAAGGCGAGGAGCTACGGCGACAAACGCCCTCGACAATGCCAGCCGAAGCAAGTTCCAGACGCATATTTTCTGGTAGGCTGCGGACTGTAATGGGTTGTGCGCCGGCCCGGCTTGTCTCGCTGGCGTCTTCTCCAATTCAGTTTTTTCCGGTATATCTGCTATGCTAGGCAGCCTATGGATTACAAGGCGCAAGTACAACTGACCCCGGACGATTTTATGGCTTGGTTACGCTACTATTTCCTGTGGATTCCGCAGGGACGGCGCCGGGTGCTGTTCTTTCTCAGTGGGGTAATGCTGGCTTATTTTCTCTTTGTTGTGCTGGAATACCGCCATGACGCATACGACGGGCCTTTTATTGTATATGTTCTGAGCACGGTGGCGCTCCTGGCCCTGGCCCTCTTTGTCCTGGGTTGGGCAGTCACATCGCCTTTGACGCAAATCATGTTGAAATTCACGGCGCGGAAGGTGTTGCTAGAGCCAATCAGCTACTTCTTCACAGTGGAAGACATTCGTGTTGTGTCCGAATCCGGGCAGGGACGCATCCCCTGGAAACTTATCCGCGCCTGGGAGGCGTCTTCCCGGCATGTCTTTCTCCACCTCGGCGGCTTGAGTGTCGTCATACTGCCCCGGGAGCAATTGCCGGATGTAGAAGCGCTGCACGAGCTGGTGATTTCACGGCTTCGTGAACCGCATACGCAATAGGCTCCGACAATTGATGCAGCATTTCCCAATCAACGCATCAGGCCAATACATACAATTTGCGAGCAGGAGGAATGGGATTGAAAATATACGCCACACGCCATATGCCCGGCACGATCATGCAGGACATGGAAGCCCGCTTCGCCGGCCATGACTTTTCCTTTAACCCGAAGGACGAACGCTTGCCCCGGGAGCAGCTTCTGGAAAACATCCGGGGCTGTGACGCGGTCATGAGTATGATGACTGATACTGTGGATGCGGAATTCTTCGAAGTTGCCGGGCCGCAGTTGCAGGTTGTCTCCAATTTCGCGGTAGGCTTCGACAACATGGACCTGGAGGCCGCTACTCATCATGGCGTCTACCTTACGAATACCCCGGATGTCCTCACGGAAACCACCGCCGACACGGCTTGGGCTTTACTCATGGCGGCGGCGCGGCGCTTGGGCGAGGCGGAGCGTTATCTGCGTTCCGGACAATGGCAACAATTTTCTCCGGCGTTGCTTCTGGGGGTGGACGTCTGGGGGAAGACGCTCGGTATATTCGGGTATGGACGTATCGGCGCGGCGGTAGCCCGACGCGCTCAGGCCTTCAAGATGCGGGTGATCTACCATAAGCGCGATCGCTTGCCGGAGGCCGAGGAAAACGCCCTGGGCCTGCACTACGTGGACAAGGCGACCCTGCTGCGCGACTCCGACTTTATTTCGTTGCATTGCC
>SKJD01000360.1 GCA_007116095.1 Candidatus Hydrogenedentota bacterium | reverse complement strand
CGGTGCTTGGGGCATTCCCCGTTACAGGCGAAGAGCACATCGCATTCCCGACATTGCTTCGGCAGGGCGTCGCGTTTGTCCTGACCGAATTTCACCTGTTGTTCCGAGGCGACCATGCTCATGAGCGGATTTTCGACGATGTTGCCCAGGTGGTTCTCGGGATACACGAAGTGATCGCAAGAATACAGGTCGCCGTTGTGTTCCAGCGCCAGTCCTTCGCCGCAGGTTTCACGGAAGACGCAGAGACTGGGGTTGTAGCCCATCCAGGCTTCCAGGGAGATGTCGAAAATCTGGACAAATATCCGGCCGACATCCTGTCGCACCCACTCGTCAAAGACCATGCTCAAGAAGCGGCCATACTGCAACGGCCCCACCGACCAGGGCGCCAGGCGGGCTTCCTTCGGCGTTTCGGGCGAGACCAACTGGAGGTCCTGGGTGTCTTCGGATTCTGCGATGCGCTCGACAATGGGGATAAATTGAATATAGTCACTGCCGATATCCTTCAGAAAGCGGTAAACTTCTTTGGGATAATGGCCGTTATGGCGCTGCACGACGGTCAACGTATTGAAATCGGCATTGTGTTTCTGTAAGACCTCAATGCCGCGCATCACCTTGTGGAACGTGGGCCGGTCGCCTTTGTCCACACGGAACTTGTCGTGCATTTTCTCGGGACCGTCGATGGAAACGCCGACCAGAAAGCCGTTGTCTTTAAGGAAGGTCGCCCATTCATCGTTCAGCAAGGTGCCGTTGGTCTGCAAGGCATTTTGAATGGTCTTGCCGTTGGCGTATTTCGCCTGCAAACGCACGATTTCCTGGAAATACTTCACCCCCAGGATGGTCGGTTCCCCCCCCTGCCAGGCGAAGGTCACCTCGGGCACTTTATGGGCTTCGATGTATTGCCGGATATAGGACTCCAACACATCCTGCGGCATTTTCCAGTGGGATTGTTGGGGGTAAAGCTTTTCCTTCTCCAGGTAAAAGCAATAGGTGCAATTCAGGTTACAGACCGGGCCGATGGGCTTGGTCATCACGTGAAATGCAGCCGGTCCCTGGGTTTCCGAAACAGCCATAACGCTCTGCGCTCCAATGGGTCGATGCAAACGTAAGCTTGCGCTTTTGTCTCTATAAGCACCCTATTGTACAGGGTGAAGGCTTCGATTGCATCCCGGTTGGCGGTCTGGCCTGCATCAAGGCCTCAACAGCACCTTCCCGAAATTGCGCCGCGCTTGCAGGTAGGCATGCGCCTTGTCGGCGTCTTCCAGGGGAAAAATCGAATCGATGACTGGCTCCACTTGCCCCGCAGCCGTTAACGCGCACAAATTTTCCCAGGCATGGGCCATTTTATCCGGATAGTGGACCATATGCGCCAAATGAAAGCCGGCCACCAGTTTGCTCTCGCTAATCATCCGCAATGGGTTGAAGCGTGGTGTGTTGAGTAAGCCTTTGAGGATTGCGAGCCAGTTACGGCGATCACCACCAGTAAAACTGGATGCGCCAAAGGCTATCAAGCGCCCCATTGGCGCCAGGCAGCGATAGCTTTTCCTGTAGGAAGCGCCACCGACAGCATCTAAACCCACATCCACGCCTTTGTTCCCGGTGAACGCCATCACGGCCTTTTCAAAGTCCTGACTCCGATAGTCAATGCAATGCGTAATGCCGGCTTCATACAGGCGCTTGTGTTTTGAGGCACTGGCCGTGCCAATTACCGTGGCCTGATGCCAAAGGCATAGCTGCAATACCGCCAGGCCGACTCCGCCGCCAGCGGCATGCACCAGCACCTGTTCGCCCGGTTGCAGGTTGGCTTGTGAAAAGAGCATGAACCAGGCCGTCAGGTAGTTCACGGGGAGGGCTGCTGCTGCGTCCAGTGCAATACCATCCGGGACGGGAATCGCTTGGGAAGCCGGGAGCTGTACGCGGGATGCATAGCCACCCTGGTTGAGCAGGGCGGCTACCGACTGGCCGGGCCTAAACTGAGTGACAGCGCTTCCGACTTGCTCAATACGTCCCGAAATTTCGAGACCAGGCACAAAAGGCGTCGGGGGCGTTCCGGCATACAGGCCGAGGCGCGTCAGTATATCGGCGAAATTCACCCCGCAATACGCCACCTGCACCTGTATGGCGTCATCTGCGAGTGTAGTTGGCGCTGGGCGCTCAGCAAACTGGAGTTGATTCAGTCCACCATGACGTTGCAATAGAACCGACTGTATAGCATCTGACATAAGCGGCGCTCCCTTGGTTATTCTCTCTACACGCTACACCCTTATATCATATGATTGCCACTTCTCCACGCCCGGTGCTATCGCCTGCCTTGGCCATATGCAAGGCCACAGCCTGATACCTACACACAGGAAAAGCCCCCTGGCCTGCATGGAGACCAGGGGGACATGTAGGTATTAGTATCCGTGCTCGCCGAGACTAAGAATCCAGTTGCGCACCTGTTCCACGAGGGCCTCATCTTGTACAGGGAGACCACCTTCGGCAAAGGGCATGCGGATGCGGCCCTCTTTGCCGGCGACCCGCAGGTAGAGCTCGGAGCCTTCGGGATCCCCCGGCACAACCAGCGGCTTGGGATTTTTCGGCGCACGCTTGGCGGATTCATCCATGGCGTCCAGCAGCTCGGTGGTGTCATAGGGATAGAAGGGGTCCAAATGCATCGCCGCCATCCGGCCATCGGCCAGGGAATGCCCACTGTGACAGCTCAGGCAATTGTTGCGAAAGACATCCAGCAACCGCCGGGTCTGGTACTCCATGGCTTCTTCCGGTGTTTGTTCATCCAGCCGGGCTTCTTCATAGGCCGACTCCGCCGCCTTGGCCTGTTCCTCATGCAAGATGGGCTGAAAAGAGGCCCGGTCATAGGCGCCCATCTCCAGGAAATCCCGCAACGACTCCACCGTTATGTTTTCCGGGTGCATGCCAAAGGCCAGTTGGTAGGTGACCTCATTGCTGTAGTACCCACCGGCGGCGCCGCCATGGCAACGAATACAGAGCGACTGTCCCGGAAACATGTACGGGAACGATTTGCCGGTGTGATCGTAGAAATCCACCCGGGTATGGGCCTGCTTGGTGACCGTCGGCATCCATTCCTGGGGCATGAAGAAATAGGCTTCCGACTCCGGCTCAAAGAGCAGGCTGTCAATGGCCTGGTAGTTGCCGGTGATGCCGTCGGCCCCCAGGGGCAGGTGGTGGGCCGTGTAGAAGCGCCACCCGCCTGAGGCGCCGGTACCCCGCGGGGTCTTTAACATAACACGCCGTTCAATCAGGTAAGCGCCGGCGCTGGTCTCGAAATAAAACTCCTTCCACCACATGGCGCCTACCGGCACCTCCACATCCAGCAACCCCGACTCCGGATCATAGCCACCCTGGATTGGCTGATTCGGCGGCGTCCAGAGCCAACGTTTTTTGATCGGTACGGTTTCCCCATTACGCAACGGCTCACGCACTTCATAGGGAATGGCGTCCCGGGGTGGTGGGGGGAGATAGCGGTCCAGCATGGCGGGGGTGATCTCCGCGCCGCTGTCCAGATAGCCTGAGGGGAGCGTGTTTGGGCCCCAGGCCGCTACGGCGGACATGCGCAGGGCGTCGGTGCTGAGCATCGCCATGCCAATTGACAAAGCTCCCACAACGCTGATGACTCCCGCGATGATAAGCGTGAGTACTTTTAGAATTCGTATTCCCTGGATCATTTTAATTCCGTACACCTTATAGGGTCCGAACGCATAATGCCCATATCCCGGGGCCGAGATCACGCCCAACTGGATACAGAAATTGCGTTTATCCACGTACACTGTGGTGGGAAATTGCGCCACCACGAACATAAACCAAGTCAGATTCCGGTCATACCGTCTACGGCATGCCCGAAGTAATCAAACCATGGCAAGAGGTGGTGCACGTTCCGTGTGGATACGAAGAAGTGGTTTTATATGCGGGGAGAGGAACAGGTAGTACTGCGTTACATTAGCGTCATCAGCGAGCAGTAGTGCTGAATCGCTTTGCAGCAAGGCCTCCGTAGGTGCAGGCGTTTCTGCTTGCACAGTCACCTGTTCCGGTAACGCTTTGATGTGCGCTACAGAAGCGGTGTTGTCCCCGACGGCTTGGGTCTTGGCGCTTTGCAGCGGCACAAGGCACAAGAATAGGTAGAGCAGCATGCCCTGGGACAAGGTCAACAGACCGATACTGATATTGATGAGGACCAAGAGGTTCAAGCGGCTTACCTGTTCACATGATAGGGGCGCAATCAAATTGCCAAGCGGATCATAAACGGACCGGAACGGGTCTTGTTACTCTAGAAACGCATTGGCGCCGCGCCATAATCCTCAATCAGGATTTTTCTGGCTTCGCCCGCCGTATAGACCGAGCCGGTTATCAGCAGGGGCCTGTCCGCCGAGGCCTTTTCCAGGCCCAGCGCTATCGCCTCCGGCAAAGTAGGTACTGCGATATGCGGATACAGCCCCGCCTGCGCCACGATTTCATCCAGGCCGAGCGAACGCTTGCCGTCGAAAGTGCTGAGGATCAGGGTGTCGGTAAAAGGCTGCACTTCGGCGATCATCTGATCCGCCGCTTTGTCCGAGGAGATGGCCATGAGGGTAATACAACAGTCAAAAGCTTCCCGCAGGCGGTGTATTCCAGGTACGTTGTGCGCCACATCAATGATGACCGGCGGCGATTCCAGGACACGTTCCATGCGGCAGGGCCACGCAGCCTGCGCCAGCCCGGTCTCCACGGTCTCCTGATTCAGTCGGGGATAGTACGGCTGGAGAGTTTCCGCCAAGGCAACAGCCACTGCGGCATTCTCCCCCTGGTAACGTCCGGCCAGCCCCAGCGAAATATCATCCAGCTTCCACGCGTCGCTTTCGTAGCTGAAGCGCTGGCACCATACCGGACCCGTCGTCTTGAAATTGAAATTTTCTCCAAGTATATGGGTCGGGCAGCCTTTATCCTGCGCCAGACGCCGCAATACCGACAGCGGTCCGGGCTGGGTCTCCCCGATGACCGCCGGGACATTCGGCTTGAAGATGCCCCCCTTCTCCCCCGCTATCAGCTCCAGGGTATCCCCCAGGAACCGGGTATGCTCCAGTCCGATATTGGTGACAGCGGTACTCAGGGGCTCCACGACATTCGTAGAATCCAAACGACCGCCCATCCCCACCTCCATCAGGCCGAGGTCTACCCTGGCCTGTCGAAAAATACGAAAGGCCATGGCCGTGTTCATTTCAAAGAAGGTGGGATAATGGGGCATCCCGTCGGCAATCTGTTTGTAGCAGGCAATGCTCTCAAGCAGCTTATCCTCGGCCACGGGGCGCCCATCAAGCAAGAAGCGTTCCGCCAGGTCGATAAGATGGGGACTCGTAAAACGACCAGTATGGTAGCCTGCCGCCTGCATCATTGCATCCAGCATGGCCACCACACTGCCCTTGCCGTTCGTGCCGGCGACATGCACCGCCGGGAAACCCACCTGTGGATTCCCTGAACAGGCCAACAGATGCCGGATATTATCCAGCCCCAACTTGACGCCATGCATCGTCAGACTGAAAAGATAGTCACGCAGGTCACTGCCCTGTGTGGTGAGGGTAGCGTCCGTCATGTGTCTTTATCTGAGGACTTCGTCGTGGTAGTATCTTCCGCAGCATCCACACCGGCATCGGCTACACCTGTAGCCGCCACAGCCTGCGCTTTAGCCGCTTCTTCTTCGGCTTGAACCGCTGCTTCGTCCCATTCAAAAGCCACTGCATAAGGCGCAAGATACCGCAAGACTTTCCCCAGATAAGGGCGCAGTTCCGAACGTTTCAGAATCTCATCAATGAAGCCGTTCTCAAACTGGTATTCTGATCGTTGGAAACCGTCGGGCAGCTTGACCTTGAGCGCGCCTTCGATCAAGCGGGCTCCGGCGAAGCCAATGTAGGCATTCGGTTCCGCTAGGGTGATATCTCCCAGGCTGGCAAAACTGGCGTACACCCCGCCGGTAGTGGGATCGGTGAGGATGACCAGGTACGGAATGCCGGCTTCATTCAATCGGCGCACGGCGTCCGTCGTCTTGGCCATCTGCATGAGCGCGAGGATACCTTCCTGCATCCGGGCTCCGCCCGAAGCGGCGCACATCACGACGGGTGTCCGCTCCTCAATCGCATCGTCGCACATACGGTAGAACTGTTCGCCCAGCACCGACCCCATGCTCGCCATGATGAACGAAGGCTCCATTGCGCCAATACTGATGCGCACGCCCATCAACGTCGCAACCCCCGTGACAATGGCCTCGTTCATGCCGGACTGTTTTCGGGCGCGATCGATCCGCTGAATATAGGTCTCTTCGCCAACGGCGAATTTCAGGGGATCCGCCGTGCGCAAGTTGGTATGGGTCTGCCGGAAGGAACCTTTGTCCACCAGTAAATCGATACGTTTACGGGCATCCAGGCGGTAATGGTAGCTGCAAGAGGGACAGACCTGATCATTGGCCTCCACCTCGCTTTTGTAAATGGTCTGTTTACATCCCGGGCATTTCAGCCAAAGTCCGTCCGGAATGCCCTGTTTTGAGCCACGTGATAAAAATTTCGTGCGTTTGAAAAACACGGTGTTATATTCCTTACTCTGGGTTGGCGTCGATTTAACGCTTACCTGTCAACCACTTCTTCGGCATAGAGCAGGCGATCACAATAACTGCAAGGATGAAACTTTTTGGCAGCCAGGATATCATTGATCACCTGCGCCCGCATCATCATATGACATCCGGAACAGGTTTCGCCATGCAGGGGCACAACCACCGGTCCCGTTTTTTTGGCCTTGCGCAGACGCCGGTATTGTGAAAGCAGCCGGGGTTCGATGGTTTCCGCGAGGGGTTGAAATTGCTTCTCAAGCTCCTTGCGCCGAGTTAAGGCCGTCGCCTGATCTTCATCAATGCGCTGCATTTCTTTTTCGATTTCCGCCCGCTCATGGGCAATACGTTTTATATCCTCCTCAAAATGCGCCTCCGCCTCCTCCAATTCCATCAT
>SKJD01000167.1 GCA_007116095.1 Candidatus Hydrogenedentota bacterium | reverse complement strand
TATGTTCGCCCGCGTGGGTGGGGTTTCCCACCCACGTCATCCCTGCGAAGGCAGGGAACCAGTTCGTTGATTTAACATGGGATATCGTTACCCGGCCTTGCGACCATGCGCCACAACATGCTGATTTATTGCTGTATTGTTATGTTCTCACGCAATAATGGATTCCTGCCTCCGCAGGAATGACGATGTGGGGATTCTCAGGTGTTTTATTGAAAAAACCACGGATTTTTTACACCAATAGTCGTTCTCGCTCCACTAAATGGAAAAAACGATACGAAAATGCCTGATAATGTATTGACCAGTTTGTAAAATCAGAGCCACAACCGTAACATGGGTATGGGGACAATCGGGAGCAGAACTTTACTTCGCTACGCCACATATCGAATCGACTTAAGCGGTAATGTCAGAACTGCACCCCTTGCTTAGGGCAACGTGATGGGCGTGTGCGGGTCCACGACCGTGAGCGGCAGGAAGTAATGCTCGATTATCTCCGGACCAAAAAAGAGAAAGAGCAGGGCCCCCAGCGCCAAATAGGGTCCAAAGGGGATGTAATGCCCTTCGGGCAGGAAATCTTCTTCAGAATCTTCGGCGTGTGCGTCTTTCTTGGCGGATGCGTCCGCATCGGAATCGGTCTCGGCAACTTCTTCCCCAGCCCCCTGACTGGTGCGTTGCAGCAGGATCAACGCCACCCCGATAATGCTACCGACAATGGATGCGGCAAATAAAATCCCCAGCACGCCTTGCCAGCCCAGGAAGCCCCCCAGCATCGCCAGTAACTTGACGTCCCCCATCCCCATGCCGGGCTTTTTCAGCAAGACCACCGTGATACGGTCCATACCATAGATAATGCCGCCCCCCAGCGCAATGCCAATCAGCGCGTCGATGGGATCAGTAACCCGGAGCATGCTCTCGGGATAGATCATCCCCAACAACGCAACCACCAGCGCGATGGGAATGCCGGGCAAGGTGATCTCGTTGGGAATGGTCCAGTCGGCCAAATCCTGGAACGTGACGACTACCAGCGCGGCGCAAAAGAGCATGTAGATCGGCGTGGCCAGAACTATCCCGAAACGGAGATAGACAAACAGAAAGAGAACCCCTGTCAACGCTTCCACCAGGGGATACTGCCAACTGATGGGCTTGTCGCAATGACGGCACTTGGCCCCGAGCATCAGCCAGCTAAACAACGGAATATTGTCGTACCAGGCGATGGGGTTCATGCACCTGGGACAACGTGAGCGCGGCTTGATTACCGACTCCCCCGCCGGCCACCTGGCCGCGCACACATTACAAAAACTGCCCACCAGGCAACCGAGAACAAAACTGACCACCATAAACAGGGTATGGAGCGGCGCTAAAGTCTCTGGTATATCCATAGTGTCCTTGTTCCCGATGCTGATGACATCTCAAATGCTTCCAATGCGATGTGGCGCTCATCCAGCCCAAGACCTTGCCAGAATGCCTGTCATTTACATCAAATCGACCAGGTTCTCCGGCAATCAGGCGCGCTGCTAGTTGCCCACACGGGCTTCGAGGTCCACCACGGGTTCTTCTATATGGTAGAGGGGCGAGGAATAGATGTCCTGCCACCCATGCTCCCGGGCATATTCGTACAACATATCAAAGAACTTGTGGTCGGTATTCGGGAACGGCACGGAACCGTTCAACGCGCGATCCGTATTGGTGCGGTCGAAAATGGGCTCGCTGCTCAGGTAAGGCCGATAATGCTGTAAAGAAACATGTCCCAAGCGCTCCACGATGGTGCTGTCTTTACCCAGCGCATCCACCGGCTCCACCTGAATCCCATGTGGATTCAGACGGGAATTGGCCCAGTCAATCAACTTTTTGTGGGAGATGGGGTTTGGATGGGTTAGGTGGTAGACCATGTTGCTGGCTCCATCCTTGTTGATAATTTGCATGAAAGCCTGCGCCGTCCAGTCCACCGGTACAATGTTCTTGGTGCAATCAATCGGAAATACAACACGCAGATTCCCATTGCAGGGAATACGACCGGTACGCGCCGCTTCCATCACCTTGAGAAAACTGTAGAAGTTCAGGAACTGGGCGATCCGCCCGCCACCACTGGCCCCAACGATGATGGATGGCCGAAAAATGGCTCCGCGGCAAGCGCCGGTCTTGAAGGCTTCCTGCACGATCTTTTCACTGTCGAACTTGCTGCGTTCGTAGGCGTTCTTGAATTCCTGGTTGCGGTCCAGCTCATCTTCAAAGCAGACATCTTGCCGGGTGCCCGCTACATACGCCGTACTCACATGGTAAAGCGGGATGGACGTATCTTCGATGAATTTCAGTACATTCAGCGTGCCATGCACGTTGGTGGCGTAAATCTCTTGTTCCTGGCGCGGGTCAAAACTCACACTGGCCGCACAATGAATAAATGCCTCCACCTCATGACGAAGCTCCGCCACATCGGAAAGTTCCAGCCCCAGGTGCGGTTTTCCCACGTCCCCATGATAAATGGTGACGGCTTCGTGCGAATAGTCGGAACCTACCAGGGCGAGAATCTTGCGTATGCGCATTTGCGCATCTTCACGGGTCGCATCACGCATGATGACAACAGGTGCATAATTGTTTTCGAGCAGCTCACACAGTATCCATCCACCCAGGATACCTGTGGCGCCCGTGAGAAGCACCTTACGTTGCATGCCGAGTCCTCCAGAAAGTGATAAGGCGCAAAAAACGGCGCCGACGTTTATTTCATAAGTGTTTCAAATACAATGGGGATAGTTCCCCGATAAGACCTGGATTCTAACCAGGCATACAAGACAACCCGGGAAGCACTGCAAGCTAATTTGCACATGAACTTCGACAAATTATATTAATACTGAAATCACATCCAGGGTTTCATTGAGACAGCTTAGTGAAGCTACCCGGATTCAGTGAAGAAGGCATAGCTGCAAAAAAAAACAATGTTTCGCAGCTATAATGTTCATTTGGGCAACGCAATACGTGCACTACACCGTTCGACATCCAATGAAGCCAGCGGCGTACTGCACAGGGATTATGCCCTACCATCGCGGCGACCCGGTGTCAACCCGGTATGGGCGCTAGTTGCCTGAAGTCGATATTCTAGCATTTATAGGCATTTGATGCAAAAAAAGCCTATGGCTTTCCACCGGGAATACATGGTGGAATAACGCTTCGAACTCCCGGATTGGTGTTGACAAGCCATATTTCAGTTCCAGGCATTCGCACCACAAAAGGAATGGACGGAAAATATCATTATTCGGGGGTATGATTCAAGCGGCATCGTTGGCGACCACCAGTAAGTTTACGCCCTTATTGCCCCCTTTCGCCTATGAAGCCCGGACGGCGGCGGGTTTTAGACTCAACCCATAAATATTGGGTATAATGGCGATCAGTAAACAACAGACTGCTGGATTTTATTGCCGCCAGGTAATCGTCTCAGTAGATGCGTTTGCGTTTATTCTGTCCAAGATGTCATCGACAGCGTATTTATTTGGACGATAACGCAGCAGCCTGTATCCACACCGCCCGAGTCCCTACGTCGCAGGTGTCGCAGGGAACCCACATTATTTGGTTATCAGGCGGCCACCCGACCGGACCCAGCGAATACGATCCATCACAACCACCTACACATTTGAAGGGGGAGCATAGCTACTCATGACCGAATACACCATCAATTTGCCCGGCTCACAGATGCCCGACGCCTGGTACAACATTGCCGCCGACTTCCCAAGCGCTGTACCGCCGCCGCTGCATCCCGGCACCAAAGAACCACTGGCCCCTTCGGACCTCGGCGCCATCTTCCCCGATAATCTCATTGAACAAGAAATGTCGACGGAACGTTGGATTTCCATTCCCGGGGAAGTGATGGACGCCTACAAATTATGGCGGCCAACCCCCTTGCGGCGGGCCTATCGCCTGGAAAAGGCGCTCGACACACCCGCCAAGATATTCTACAAAAATGAAAGCGTCAGCCCCTCTGGCAGCCACAAACTGAACACAGCGGTTCCCCAGGCCTATTACAACAAGGAAGCCGGGGTGAACACCCTCACCACCGAAACCGGGGCCGGTCAATGGGGCACGGCCCTGAGCATCGCATGCAGTATGTTTGACATGCATTGCACGGTGTACATGGTCAAGGTCAGTTTTGAGCAGAAACCCTACAGGCGGAGCCTCATTCAGACCTTCGGCGCGGAGATTGTGCCAAGCCCAAGCGACACCACCGACTTCGGCAAGGCCTATCTCGCGAAACACCCCGACTCCCCGGGCGCCTTGGGCATTGCCATCAGCGAAGCCGTCGAGGTGGCTGTTAAGAGCGGGGGAGCCATCCGCTACAGCTTGGGCAGCGTGCTGAACCATGTCATGCTGCACCAGACCATCATCGGCGAAGAAGCGCGCCTGCAAATGGAGAGTATCGACGAATATCCCGATGTCGTTATCGGCTGTTGCGGCGGCGGCTCGAACCTGGCCGGCCTGAGTTTTCCCTATGCCCGCGACAAATTTAACGGCAAGGACATCACCCTCCTCGCCGTGGAGCCCTCCGCCTGTCCGACGCTTACCCGGGGCGTGTATGGCTACGACTTCGGGGACACCGGGGAACTTACCCCCCTGCTTATTCAGTACACCCTTGGGCATGACTTCATCCCGCCCTCGATTCATTCCGGCGGTCTACGCTACCACGGCGTCGCGTCGCAAATCGCCCACATGGTGCATCATGGGTACATGGAGGCGCGCGCGCTGCAACAGACCAAAGTCTTTGAAGCCGGGATGCTCTTTGCGCGTTGCGAAGGCATTGTGCCCGCACCGGAATCCTGCCACGCCATCCTGGGGGCCGTGGACGAAGCCAAACGCTGCCGGGAAAGCGGCGAGGCCAAAACCATACTCTTCAACCTGAGCGGCCACGGCCATTTTGATATGTCCTCCTACGAGTCCTACCTGAGCGGCAAGCTGACCGACTACGACCTGGAAGAATCGCTTATCCAGGAGGCCACCAAGGACATCCTGCAATACCAGGGCTGATTTCTCACGACACAAAAATAAAACCGGATGGGTAGGATACGTACTCCGAACCATCCGGTTTTTTCTTGATACGATGAACAGAAGCTATTCGAACTACTGCAACATGACCCGACGCACGATGCGCTGACTCTCCGAGGCGTCGAGGGTGCGCTGGGCCTTGCGCAGTTCTGCGGTGTCGAGCTTTTCCAATTTCTTCTCCAGGATGGCCAGGTTCCCCACGGCGATCTGGAGCGCCTGCACCGGCTCAATGCGTTGCGGCAACACATCAATGATGATGGGGCGATTCAGCTTGGCCAGCTTAAGATAGAACAACGCTTCCAGCGATTCCCAGAGGTGGACGCTGCCGGGCATAAGCATGTCATCTGACATGCCGTGGCAATCGCTGAAATACACCTGGAAAAGTTTGCTGGAACGTGACAGGAAAGCGATGGCTTCCGCCGGACATTCGCCGGCCATCAGCGAATGCGCGAAATTGATGCCCACCCCCACGTTCTTCATGGCGATTTCCTGGCACATGGACAAAGCCTTGCCCACCGAGGACACGGTCAGATGTTTACGTGGGTCCCGGGGCTTGTAGGAGATGGCCACGTTAATATCCGGCGAGGCATACTTGGCAATGGTCTTGATTGATGAAATGACCGTGTTCCAATGGGCGGTGTAATCGACGTGAAAGGGATAGTCGAAGCCATCGGTTTCGAGCCGCAGGGTGATATCCGTCGCCCCGACGTTCCGGGCAATGTCTGCGGCCTTGCGCCCTTCGTCGATCGCCGCATTCCGGGTCTTCTGATGCTGGTGCCCGAAGCCGGCCAGGGCGAAGCGGCGGGAATGCGACAATGACGTCGTCACGCCGGAACAACTCAGCCCATAATCTTTGAGCATCCGCTTGATCTCTTTGGCAGGCAACTCCTGAGAAACGTCGGTTTGCATCAATTCAATGAAAGAAATGCCTTTCACCTTGGAAATGAAGCCCAGCGCTTCCTGGAACTTAACCGGTTCACGGTAACCCTCCACGCAAAAGCGGTCGCGCGCATCGGAAAACATCCACAACCCGGTGGAATACGTAAAGTTCATGTAAGTAACTCCTTAATAGGCAAGCAGGAAAACACCTGAATAAACGAATCCCCCCGGAGCGGCGCCTGGAACGGTTGGCATTACGATCCCCGTAGGCGCACGCGTAATTTCACCGTACATGGCGCCGCCAGCGGATAACTTTAGAAATGCTCGAGGAGAATCACACAGCATGTGGGGCAAACGAGAAGGAATGCTATGCACAAAGCAGGACGCAGTATAGCGAAGAACGGTAAAAATGTCAAGAAATCCACATAAAATCACATATTTTAGAACTTTTAACACCATAAATTAGCAATATACACACATAAAATGTGAACCAGCCCACGCAACCCAGAACGACGGCCCAGACTGCGGGATACGTGGAGAGCGCCCAAAAAAGACACGGCCCGGGGATCAGCGATTCCAATCCCCGGGCACAATCACCCCTCCCAATCACACATACAGGTTGTAGTCCGATGCACTACAAAGCGCGCATCAACCATAGCCCCCGAAGAGATACATCCAGGAAGCGGTCTGGGTAATCAAATCCCGCTCATGCCCCGTGGGGCTATCCGAGGAAATCGGCGCTTTTTCACCGTAACGGATAAATTCCACGTGCCCGTCCATGTACAGGACGTTGGCGCCACCCGGAATGTGGTTAAAGAAGGTGGTAGGGTTGGCTGCCGGCGGGAATCCAATCCAGTCGTAGTTCATCTGGCCTTTGTCGCCATCGGCCCAAGCATCGAACATGACGAAGATATCGCTTTGCGCCTGTGCCGCCGCACCGGGATTGTTGATGTCGGTAATGAAGAAACGCTCCACGCCTTCGCGGGTACGCGAATACGAAGTGGGCAGGTCCGTGTTGCCATCATCTCGCCAGCCGTCGCCCCCTCGCGGGCTCCATTGAATCTGTGTGGCGCCGATGTCCTGCACGTTTACCTCATCCGTCACCCACACACCGAACCAACAGCCAGCGTTTTCCAGGGCGCC
>SKJD01000384.1 GCA_007116095.1 Candidatus Hydrogenedentota bacterium | reverse complement strand
GCCGTTCCTACGAGCTTTTTAACAACTTGCAGCCACATCGCAGTTGGGACCAGGCGGCATTGCTCTATGCCGCCCGCGGACTCGACGGCGGGCCAGCAGCCGATTACTGGGATTATTCGCCTCCGGGACGCATTATTATTGACCCGGAAGACGGCACAAACGCCTGGGAAGACGATCCCGACGGCACGCACCGCTATCATATAGAAAAGCGCGATCCGGAGCTCATCGCCGCCGAAATCGATGTATTGATGATGCATCAGCCGGAAAATCGCCCATAGAAAATTATTTTCACAAGCAACAACTTATGTCACAGGTGTCTTATTTGCTCGCTTGACAGCACTGCTAGGAAATAACATGAAACAATACTCACTACCTAAGCTTAATGGCTTGGTGTGTATGCTCGCATTAACTCTTTTGGCGGCCATAGCTCCGAATCTAGAGGCGGAAAGCTACCCGGTACTCAGTTTCGATGGCGTTGAGAATTTTGTTCAATTGGAACACAATGCAACTATTGATCTCACGGAAGAAATCACCGTCTCCGCTTGGGTGTATGTTCGTTCCTGGATAAGCTCCTTCCAGCAATTTTTTGGCAAGGGCGATGATAGCTGGATGCTGCGTCGCGAGCGCACCGGGGATGCTCTGCGCCTGTCATTGCGGGGGCTGGAAGAAGATTACGAAGGCAATTCCGCCCCGTGGGAGATGCCGTTTTTCGAGTGGGTGCATCTGGCGGCCACCTTCAGTAACGCCGACAATACGGCAAGGCTTTACGCCAACGGTGCGTTGCTGCTCGAACACAATGAAGCGCACGGCGTGTTAAACAGCAATACTTTTCCGTTGCTGGCAGGCGCGCATAAAGAAGGAGCCAGTTCGGATCGGCGCTTTCACGATGGTTTGCTGAGCGATATTCGCGTGTACAACCGCGCCTTGTCCCAAGCGGAAATTCAGCATGTCCTGCAACGCACCGAAGAAATAACCGAGGGCCTGGTGCTGCACTGGAAGCTTGACGAAGGCGAAGGCCGGGTAGCCCACGATAGCTCCGGACTGGAGAACCATGGGGAAATACAGGGCGCCTCCTGGGTTGCACTGGATACGCCCTTCTGGGGCGTGCAGGTACCCGACATCAAAGGACTTTCCCTGGAAGAAGCCGAAAACGCACTTCAAGCGGCCGGTTTTACAATCGGGGAATTGCAGGTGCTTGATCCCAAAGGTCGTGTTATACATGTCAGCGCCCAACGCGCCCCGGCCGGCGCGCCCATTGATCTTGTCGTCAATGACGCCGTGCGAATAATCTTTGATACCGACATGGACACCGATTGCGACGACGCCGGCGCTCTGGCTCTATTGCATGCTTTGGCCGACCTGGGCGAGGCTGAAATCCTAGCAACAGTGGTATCGACGAAGTATCCCTGGTCCGTGGGCGCCGCCCAAGCGATCAATGCGTGGTATGGCCGCACCGATCTCCCCATTGGAAGTCCCTTGATCGGCGAAGGCGCCGATCCACGTCGTGGTTCCCGTTTTGCGCGCCAGCTTGTCGAAGAGTTTGATCCGCCTTTCCTCTACAACACGGAAGCGCCCGACGCGGTCGAAGTATACCGGCGTGTGCTCTCTGAACAGCCCGACAATAGCGTGGTGATCGCTACCGTAGGCTATATCACAAACATGCGCCACCTGCTGGATTCAGGCCCGTGTGAACACGCGCCTTTGTCCGGCGAAGAACTGGTGAAACAGAAGGTTCGGGAATGGGTCTGCATGGGCAGCCGCTATCCCGCCGACCGGGACCCGGGTGTTTGGGGCAATTTCAAGCCCGATCCCGAGGCTACGGTCGAAGCGGTCAACCGTTGGCCCACACAGATTACGTTTACCGGCGGTGGGGATTTTGCCTGGTCCCTGGCGACCGGAGAAATTCTCTGTGATACCCCGGAAAACAATCCGGCCCGACGCGCTTATGAGCTGTACTTTAATGGCGTGTGCGAAGATCGCCACAGCGCCGATCAGATTGCGGTCTATGTCGCGGTGCGCGGCACGGATCATCCCTTCTGGGAACTTGTGAGCGAAGGCCACAACCACATCTTCCCCAATGGGACCCATGAATGGCGGGAATCGCCGGATGACCCCAGGCATCGCTACATTTCCGCCCTGGCGGACGGGGTGACGGAAGCAGAAGTCATTGCAAGCTTTGAAGAATTAATGGTCAGGCCGCCCGAGGTCGGTCGTTAATATAACACACCGTGGTAACCATTATTTTCCGAACTTTACCCGATGGGTAAGAATAAAAAAATCGTGGACGGTGAGGCGCGGGTGAATCACCCCAACCTCCGTCCACGATTTATACATTATGTGATTGAACTTAGCCCTGGCGGGATTCGTCTACCTGCTCAATAATATCGGCAGGATTCTCTTCCACACCGGCTTCACAGCCGGCGCAGCAAAGCTTCACCAGGCGGTTGGCGATAACCAGCTCGACCGGGTCGCCCATGCTTCCCAGTTCCTGGCCGGATACCGGGCAGGTCTCGAGCGCATAGCTGTCGGCCTGGGCTTCTTTCACCGCGGCATCCAGCTTTTCAAAGTATCCCTCCGCGTCATCCTGGATGCCCGCGGCGCAACCCGCGCAGCAGGTGCGGAAAAGGCGGTTGTTGACGACCACATTCACGGGGCTGTCCCCGAGCGGCCGATCGGCGACGATGCAGTTTTCCATCGGGTACACAGCCAACTGGCTATCCACGATGGCTGCGTCCACCTCTTCCAGGAAGGCCTCGGCATTGTCTTCAAAGCGGCCAATGCAGCCCTGACAGCAGAAGCGGATTTCCCGGCCCTCATGCACCAACTTCACTGGCCCACCCATGCTGTCGAGCCCACTGTCCATGACCGGGCAGTTCTTCAACGGAAACGGATCGCCCTGGTGCTCTTCCGCCTGGGCCACGCCACCGAACAGCAATCCTGCTGCCGCCATGGCCGCCAATGTAAATACTCCCCAATGTGCGAATTTCATCTGTGGATTCCTCCTTGTGTGTTTGCCACCACGTGGTACGCAGGGACAGGTAATTCAGTGCAGCGCCAGCTACACCCTATGTGTGCATTCAAAACACCCACCCAAATCATGTCATTCCGAATCGGTATTTGTAAATTATAAATTCGTCCAACATCGGGGCTTGACAGGGATTTCGGCATGGTGTAACGTAGTATATGCCTAAATTGCAATATCTTGATTAGTATTATGACGATTCATAACGGCATCAGGTTGCAGGCCGGGAACGCCCAGCCCAGGCCGGAATCGTCAACAACGTGGAGATGTACTCGTATGTTTCGTAGGCCTTATCTCTTCCTGCTGTTGTTGGGCATGGGTGTGGGCATGGGCGTGGTGGCTGCGGCGCTGAGCGGAATCCGTGAGATGCCGCCTGCCCTCGAAGGTCCGGTGGACTTTGCCCATGAAGTACACCCGATTCTCGCGGAGCATTGTTACCAGTGCCATGGTGGCGGCCGGGATCGCGCCGGCTTCAACATGGACAGCCGGGAGGCGATCCTGGCAGGCGCGGATATCGGCGATGTAGTGCTGCCCGGGAACAGCGCTGAAAGCTATATGGTCCAGCTCCTGCTGGGCACCGAAGACGGACTCCAGATGCCTCCATCAGGCCCAGGACTGAGCGACGAGGAAATCAGCACCCTGCGCGCCTGGATCGATCAGGACCTCCCCTGGACCCTGGAGGTGGACGCAGTCGAATTCGCCGATTCACTGCTGGAGCCACGGAGGCCCGAATTGCCCGAAGGCGATGGTCATCCAATCGATCGCCTGATGGCACCGTATTATGAGGAGCACGGCATCGAGCCGCCGGAACCCGTCTCCGACCGCGCCTTTGCGCGCCGGGTCCATTACGACATCATCGGACTCCCGCCGAGCCCGGAGATATTAGAACAGTTTGAGGCAGACGATCACCCGGAGAAGCGCGCACGATTGGTGCAGAGCCTGCTTCAGGACAACCAGGGCTATGCCGAGCACTGGATGACCTTCTGGAACGACGCCCTGCGCAATGACTTCCAGGGCGTCGGTTATATCGACGGCGGGCGCATGCACATCACCAACTGGCTGTACAATGCGCTTTACCACAACCTGCCGTATGACCAATTCGTGACCCAGCTCATCGTGCCCACGACCGGGAGCGAAGGTTTTGTGAAGGGCATCGTATGGCGCGGCGCGACCAACGCCAGCCAACTGCCACACATGCAGGCGGCGCAGAATGTCTCCCAGGTTTTCCTTGGGGTCAACATGAAATGCGCGTCGTGCCACGACAGCTTCACCAACCAATGGACCCTGGAAGAAGCCTACGGCATGGCCAGCATCTTCTCCGAAGAAACGCTGGAACTCATCCGCTGCGATTCGCCGACGGGTCAGACCTCCACGCCGTCCTTCCTTTTCCCGAATCTGGGTGAAATCGATCCCAACCTGAGCCGACAAGGCCGCCAGATGCAACTGGCCCGGTTGGTGACCGACCCAGAAAACGGTCGCTTCGCCCGTACAATGGTAAACCGCCTCTTCTCGGTCTTCATGGGGCGCGCACTGGTGGAGCCCCTGGACGATCTCGACGCAGACCCCTGGCACAGCGATCTGCTGGACTGGCTGGCCATCGACTTTGTGGACCACGGCTATGACATCCGCCACACCATCGGCCAAATCCTGAGCTCAGAAGCCTACCAACTGCCGGTGGACCGGCTTTATGACGCCGAGGAGCCCTACGTCTTCCGTGGGCCGTTGCCCCGAAGGCTTTCCGCCGAGCAGTTTATCGACACCATGTCGGTAATTACCGGGGCCTGGGGCGAGGAGCCGCGATACCACCCACCGCATCAGCAGGAGGCCTATGCGGATATGGTACGGACCTGGCGAACCGTGAACAACCCGCTCATGACGGCATTGGGTCGACCCGCCCGCGATCAGGTGACCCTTCGGCGAGAAAAAGACCCGACGACCCTGCAGGCGCTGGAGCTAACCAACGGCGAAACCTTTGCCCAGCTCCTGGAGCGTGGCGTGGAAAGCCTGGCGGAAGGCGCCCTTGCGGCTGAATTGAATAGCAATGGCGACGTAGTGACGCATATCTATGCCCATGGCCTGGGACGTGCGCCTACGGAAACGGAAGAACGGCTGGCCATGGCCCTGATCAACGGCGAGGAAGACGCTGCCGATGTGGACAGCGAAGGTGCGGATGCGACCGAAGTCGACCGCGATGGGCTTGCCGACCTGCTCTGGGTGTTGTCCATGTTGCCGGAGTTTCAATACCTGTACTGAGAATCGCGGTGTTTCAATGCCGGCTGTAAAGCCCAGGAATCACTGGTTATTAGACTATGTTCAGAAAGTAGAGCGCCACAGTGTTGGCGCCGGGCGCGGGCCAAAGCGGCCCCACCGGAACAGCAAGGAATTCAACAATGCGCAATCGCAGCTCTCATTATTCACGACGTGACTTTCTCAAGTACACCAGCGCCGCCACCCTCGCGGCCATGGCCGCCAGCGAACCCATCCAACGTTGGGGCCAGGCAGAAGCACAGCAGCCCCTGGATCGCGCCCCGCAAAACATCACGCCCAGCGCGGACACGGTCATCCTGCTGTGGATGGGCGGGGGGATGGCGCACACGGAAACTTTCGACCCGAAGCATTACGAACCTTTCGAGCCGGGCATGTCACCGGACAAGGTGCTGAGCACCTTCCCGAGTATCCCGACGGCCATCGACGGCTGCCGCTTTTCCGAGGGCCTGAAGAACATTGCCTCGGTAATGGATCGCGGCACTCTCGTGCGAAACTACCGCGCCGACGATCTCGGCTTCATTCTGCATTCTCGCCACCAGTACCAGTGGCACACCGGCTATGCGCCCCCGCTGACAGTCGCCGCACCGCATATCGGCGCTGTTATCGCACGCACCCTGGGTAAACGGCATCCTGACATGCCCGCTTTTGTGGACATCGGTCAGCGCTTTGACGTCGGCGAAGGTGAGGAACTGAAGGCCTTCCACACCGCCGGCTTTCTCGGCAGTGAACATGCGCCCTTCTTCGTGCCCAATCCCGAAGACGCCATGTCCACCGTACAGCCGCCAGCGGGCATGACGCCTGGCCGCTTCGTCAACCGGGAAAAACATTTTCGTGAACTGGTCAAGCAGAGCCCCCTGGGGGAATTCGGCAGCGACTATCAGCAGGAATCCCTGCTGCGCTCCATGGACAACGCCCACCAACTCCTGAACTCGCCGGCCGCGCAGGCCTTTGATCTGTCACAGGAACCGAAGGAAGTCTACGACACCTACAACACCGGTCGTTTCGGACTCGGCTGCCTCCTGGCGCGTCGTCTTACCGAGGCCGGGGCCCGATTTATTGAGGTTACCACCGAGTACATTCCCTTCGAGTACTGGGACACCCATGAAAACGGCCACGAGCGCCTGGTCGGCATGAAGAAAACCATCGACCAGCCCATTGCGCAGTTGGTGAAAGACCTGGAAGCGCGCGGCCTACTCGACCGCACCCTCATCGTGCTGGCCAGCGAGTTCAGTCGCGACATGCTCATGGAAGGACGCCCCGGCCAGGCAGTCCGCGATCAGGTTGAAGTGCCGGATCGTCTGACCAGCATCGAACACTATGGCATGCACCGTCATTTCACCGATGCGGGCTGTGTACTCCTCTTCGGTGGCGGCGCCAAAAAAGGCCATGTCCACGGCGTCACCCAGGATGAGCGGCCTTGCCGCATCATTGGCGACCCGATCATGATCAGCGATCTGCACGCGACAATCTACCACGCCCTGGGCATCCCCGCCGACCTCAGCTATGAAGTCGAACAGCGCCCCTTCTACGTCACCAAAGACGGCTACGGCCGTCCGGTGATGGATTTACTCGCCTGAACCGATGTGTAAAGCAATTCTGGGGTGGGCCGCTACGGTCCACCCCAGATTTCATTCTGTACTCTTCACGGAAATTACTACAAAGCGATCCGCTATTCTTCAGCAGAGATTTCCCCCAGCATTTCCGGGCCTTTATCGCGTAAATAACGGAACCAATTGGCAGTGATGGCGTCGGCAATGCTTCTATCTTCCTTGTTG
>SKJD01000503.1 GCA_007116095.1 Candidatus Hydrogenedentota bacterium | reverse complement strand
TGGACAAAAAAACCACCTTGCCTCCAAAACCATGCGATAAGAGCACCCCTGGCTTATTTCTTGGACTTGTCCTTGACGTTTTCTTCCTCGTCGTCGTTCATCAAAATCAGGAAGATGTCCTGGATGAGCTTCTTTTTGGCCATGCGGTTGATGGCTTTCTGGATTTCCCAGCGCCGGAAACCCAGACGGTGCATCCATACCGAGCTGTCGACTTCAATCCGCAGGCAGCCGTCGCGAATGTCCACGGGACGACAATGGTGATAATAGGGATGCCCGACCAAATCCGGCCAGCGTTCCCAAATCTTGGCGTAGTCCAGTTGCCGGCCCAGGTCGCTCTGCTTCTGCATCGCATCCAGAATGGCGTCGATGCCTTCCAGTTCATGCTTCTTCAACTTGGCCTCCCTGCACGATGAAATTCCGTGCGTGGGCCGCATAACGGCCACTGCGGGGTTCACTTTCCGTGGTGGTCACAATACATTGTACCGCGTCATCAATGGCTCCGAAGAGTCGCTCTGCACGCTCATCATCCAGTTCCGACAGGACCTCGTCCAGCATGAGGATCGGATACTCCGCCAATTGCGCCCGCATCACCTCCAACTCCGCCAGTTTCAGGGCGAGGGCTGCGGTGCGCTGTTGTCCCTGGGAACCGAAATGCCGGGCCGGATGCCCATCAATCAGTATCTCGATGTCGTCGCGATGCGGTCCATGCCGCGTACTGCGGTGGCGAATGTCCTGATCAAGGTTGCGTTGCAGGACGGCAGCGTAATCCGCATCCTGCGCGATGTTCGGGCGGTATTGCAGGGTCAACTTTTCCAAGCCAGCAATGGCGGCATGCGCTGCTTCGGCATGATTGGACAGCGCGTCAACATAGTCGGTACGGGCTGCTATCAGATTGGCGCCGTATGCCGCCAGTTGCACATCCCATACGGCCATCAGGGTGGCATCCGGCCGGGGAGCTTTCAATAATTCATTACGCTGACGCAGGGCCTGGCGGTATTGCTGGAGCGCCTGCAGGTAGGCCGGGTTGATCTGCGAAATCTCCATATCGAGAAAACGTCGGCGCTGAGAGGCGCTGCCTTTAATCAGGGCGATGTCTTCGGGTGAGAAAAAGACCACCTGAATCCGCCCAAGAATATCGCTGACCCGCGGCTGGGCAACGCCATTGATCTTGAAGCGTTTGGCGCCCTTGTGCCAGTGCGCTTCCAAATCCACCTCCCGGTCATGGCGCTGCGCTTTGAGAAAAATATGAAAATCCGGGTGCTGGTGCATGACCAGCTCGGCGTCCTGGGTGGTGCGGTGGCTCTTGGAAGTCGCTGCGTAAAGGATGGCCTCCAGAATCGAGGTCTTGCCCTGCGCATTGCCGCCCCGGAGCACGTTCAGTCCCGACGCCAATGGCAGGTCGATATCGCCCAGACAGCGAAATTGTCGGCAACGAAGCTGTTCGAGGTGCATGGCAGTAAAACGCAGGCTTTCTGCAGGCTAAAACAGGCGGGCAATGTAACGCAAACACGATGAGAAAAGGCATGGGGCCAAAATTTCCCGTTACGCCCCAAGATACAGGCGGGTAATGGGCGCCCTACACGAAACAAACAGGCACAGATCACCCGAAGGGCAAACCCATGCCTGCTTTGAAATCTATCTTAAGGGTCAATTGAGTTGCCGGCGTTGTCGCCAAGCAACATCGCTACATTGCGGTAGCCTAGAAAATATATTCTGGCTCCAGCACCGCCTCGTAATTGACATCTTTGTCCGTGAAGGGGAAGGTGACCGCTTCAAAGACCCCCGTACCGGTGCGCATAACCGCCCGGGCCGAACCCAAGACCGGTACGACACCCAACAAGTACGCCAGCGGCTTGCCCTGCTTCATCTTGGTGTCGAAGGTCATCGGAATTTCCACCCAGCCAAACATGATGTTGGAGAGGCCGCGACCCAGCTTGGTCAGCGACTTTTCCAGTCCGGTCGGCTTGGGCAAGTCCAAATCCGGGTCATAGGTCTGCGCCTGCACCGGGTTGACCTGCATCAACATTGACAGGGACAACATGATGGCCAAGGCAACGAGACATCCTTTTTTCAAGCCATTTTTCAGCATGTGGAACTCTCCCTCTTCCGTGTAGCCGATGGGCGAAAAGACTGCCCGGCATTTTCCTGTTTTGGCAAGTCTAGCATACCCGGCATGCGCTGTCAAGATTTATTCGGGCGTTGCAAATCGCTTCCGACATCGACTTTTTTCGGACGTACTTCCAGGCCCAGCAGTGAGAAGTCGTCATGAAAGCGGCGGCTTTGCTTCCAGCGTGTCGTCGCGTTCAGGATACTGTTCAGGCAGTCGTCCAGGTTCTTTGCTTTTTTACAATTGAAGTATTTAATTAATCGATCCCGACCGAATAGCTCGCCATCCGGGCTCATGGCCTCCGTAACGCCATCAGAATACAGCAAGAGACGGTCTCCGGTGTTCAACTGGATGACCTGCTCTTCGTATTTTCCATCAGTCAGGCCAATGGGAAGTCCGAGACTTGGCATCACCACCGGCTCGCCGCTCGCGGGATAGTAGATTGGGCCTGGGTGCCCCGCCGTGATGAAACGGAAAAGCAGCGTTTTCACGTTGAGCACGCCGTATACCAATGTAAAGAACTGGCCCGTATTGAAATCCCAGGGGAATTGCCGGTTCAGACGCTGGGCCACCTCAGCCGGGGAAGTCATGACATAGGTTCCGGTCTCTTCAATGCGCTCCCGCACGAGCGAGGTCTTGTGCGCCATGGGCGCCAGGAGCCGAAAAACCGAAACAGCCAACAACGCCGCCGCCGTGCCGTGGCCGGTCACGTCCAGCAGGTACAGCCCTACATGGTCGTCGTCCAGGCGGAAAATGTTGAGGATATCGCCAGCCAGCTCGTCACAAGGATGAAACTGCCAGGCAAAACGCACGCGCTTGGGCTTGGGAAGCTGTTCCGGCAAGAGCGCCTGCTGCACCTTGGCGGCGGCCTCGAGGTTGCTGCGCATCCATTTGTTGGTGCGGGTCAGCTTGATGTTCGTCTCTTCCAGGAGGTTCAACGCCTCCTGAATCTCCAGGTTGGACTGTATCCTGCTGGTCACATCGGACTGAATACTGACAAAGTGGGTAAGTTGGTCCCGCTTATTGCGCAGCGGCGTGAGGGAAATCCGGTTCCAGAACGACGAACCATCTTTGCGGTAGCTGAGGATTTCCGTGGTAAAGAGATTGCCATGTTCCAAAGCGCTACGGATTTGATCCACCGTCTTGGGGTTGGTCCCCGGGCCATGTATAAATCGGGCGCTCTTGTTGAGTACCTCTTCCCGCTTGTACCCTGTTTGTCGCTCAAAACCGGCATTCACATAGATCAGGGGGAAATTCGGCTGTTTGACATCCAGGATCGCAATGCCTTCGCTGCATGCCTCCATGGCGCGCATGAAGAGCCGCAACGAAGCGTTCAGCCCTTCCAGCTCTTCTATACGCGCTGCCGCTTCTGCCTCACAGGCTTCCAGCGCCGCCTCCAACGTCGCCACCCGTTGGCGAAGTTCTTCGAGGGTCGCGTCCTGCGCCGATTTGGATGTGGTTGACTCCTGCACGCCCTTCTCCAAGGCCACGGTGCGCCGTAGCGACACCCCTCTACGATCCTTCGGGCTGCCGCCCGCCCGTAATATCCGGTCATTCATCGTCTTGAACCGTCATTCCTGTCGTAACATCAACTCATAGTAACAAATAAAATGCACAGTCTGAAAGCCGGGCGGACTCCTGGATAACACACTGTCGTCTTGCCAAACAATTTCCCGGTTTTGCGTCCTGCTGTAATCCCGGGAAGCCCGTCCAGGTTCCAGCGTGTTCGCCCTTTTTCCAAGGCGTATGCTACACTAACAACGCGCTGTATGGGATGGCCATAGAGCGCGTTTTGACTTGGCTACAATGTGTGGAAACAGTCTGCGATGGGGACCGTTCGAAAACCAAAACTCAGTGAAGTCGTGGCCATGAAAGCGCTGCTGGATGAAGCGGCGTTACAAGGGAGTGTCCTGCCGCGTGAGCTCCCGGAACTCTACGAGAATGTCCGGGATTTTTATGTCTATGTGGACGAGAACGGCCTGGGAGGTTGTGTCGCCCTGCATATCGATATGATTGATCTGGCGGAAGTGCGATCCCTGGTCGTGCGGGAATCCCTGCGGGGACAGGGCGTGGGCGCCAAGTTGGTGAAGGCGGTGGTGGAAGAAGCCCGGCAGTTGGAGATTGGCCGGGTCTATGCCCTCACCCGGGTAACACACTTTTTCGACCGGCTTGGTTTTCTTGTCGTGGACAAGCAGGAACTGCCGTACAAGGTTTTCAAAGACTGCATGCGTTGTCCGCTCTTTCCGGGCTGTGATGAAACGGCCATGGTGATTGATTTGCCACACAGTGTCGCGAACGAGCTGCCACATGGCGCCTTGTCTTCAGAGCATTGGGCCATGCCGTCCACGGAGACGGCTGAAATGGCTCCAGAGAAACGCGCATCCCGAGGTATGTGATTCTTGTAAATTTGGCGGTATATTGTAGCGATTACACGGGATGCGACAGGAATATGTTTTACTTTTTTGTGGAGGATGTGATCTCGTGAAAATTTCCGGTACGCTTGGCTTTCTTGGTTATGGCAACATGGGCGCGGCCATTCTGGATGGCTTGCTGCATGCAGGCGCGGTGGAGGCGTCACAGGTCCTGGTCCATGATCCCGATGCCGAACGCAGCGCCCTGGCGAAAGCACATGGCGCGACGCTGCTGAGCACTTCCGAGCTCCTGGCCGCCCAGAGTGACACGCTGGTCCTGGCGGTAAAGCCCCAGATTATGGGCGAAGCGCTTACCGCCCTGAAGCCGGGCTTTTCCGATGTCACCGGGGTCATATCCATAGCCGCGGGCATTACGATTGAATTCATTCAACGCCATCTCGGGAATAGCGCCCGGGTGGTGCGCGCCATGCCCAACACCCCGGCGCTGGTGCATTGCGGGATGACCGGCCTGGCGGCTGCCCCCAATGCGACCGGAGACGACATGCGCTCCGCACGGACCCTCTTCGAAGCGGTGGGCAAGGTGGAGATTGTCACCGAACCCCAACTGGACGCCGTAACGGCGATCAGCGGAAGCGGGCCGGCCTATGCCTTTTATCTGGCGGAAAAAATGACCACCGCCGGAGTCGCGGAAGGGCTGGACGAAGACGTGGCGCTGCGCCTGGCAAAACAGACCCTGCTGGGCGCCGGCAAACTCCTGGCGGAAAGCGGGGAAACACCGGCGGCCCTGCGCGCCAAAGTGACTTCCAAAGGCGGGACCACCGCTGCCGCCATTGAGACCTTCGAATCGCGTGGCCTGGCCGACACCATACAGGTCGGGGTCGCCGCCGCGGCAAAACGGGCGCGGGCGCTGGCCAAGGAACTGTAGCACGCCAACCGTACCGTTATTTATTGTGTAACCAACCTCCGACTACTTGAATAATCCCCCGACGCCGGGCGTCTTGATACAGGGAGCTGTCAATGAAAAAAGACCGTGTCGTTTCAGAAGTACTGGGCGAAGAGATAACCCTGACCCCCAGCGATCTCTACAGCAAAGAGTTTCGCACGAAAATGATGGGGGGCTATGACAAGGACGAAGTCGAGCATTTTCTTGAACGCGTCGCCGATGTCTTTGAGTCGCTCATCAAGCAGAACCGCGATCTGCGCGGTCGCAATGAAGAGTTGCGACAAGAGGTCGAAAGCTACCACGAGATGGAAAGCACCCTGCGCAATGCGCTGGTTTCCTCGCAAAAGTTCCACGAAGACATGCTGGAGCATGCGCGGCGTGAGGCGGACGCCATGCTGGAGGAAGCAAAACTGGCGAAAGCCCTGGCCATCACCAAAGCCAGCAAGCTGCCCGAACTGCTGCAACAGGAGATCAACACCCTGCGCGCACATCGGGATGCTTTACGCACGGAACTGCGCACTTTTCTCCAGTCGCATGTAGAGATGCTGGAACAGCTCACCACGGCTGAAGAGACTGAACTGACGTTGGCCCGGGAAAGCGCGGAGCAGGAAGGCGAAGAAACACTTACACCGGAAAGCGAAACGCCGGATGACAACACCGTGTCTGAAGCACAAGAGACTGTGGCGCCTTCAGCGACCATGTCGCCGTCGCCTTCCATGAAGCCGGAGCGCAGCGGCAGCACCGACGCCCTGACCCGGATGTTGACCCGACCGATGCAGATGCCGGCAGCGGTTGAGGACGAAAATTCGGCCGTTCATGAGTCGATATCATCGTCTGAAGAAGCGCTCCGCGATGAATACAAAAGTACCGGGGATGCCCTGGACGAAAATGGCCCCGGTGAAAATCCCGAAACGGATGAGGATACCTCCCAGCGATGACTGCATTGTGCTTATTGATTGGCCTGTTGACACCTGCGGCGACCACACTGTCCTTTGAAGAATTCACCACGCTCTTCGAGGAAAAGCGTGCGGATATCCGCATTGTGGAAGCACGCTATGAGCAAAGCATCCTGATGCCGGGCGAAACCCTGAGCACGGAAGGCCGCCTGCTTTATGCCCGACCACATCGCCTGGTGCTGCGAGAAGAAGAGACGGTGCAAATCATCGATCAGCAACGCATGTACGACTACGAGCCGCTGGTGCGTCAGATGGAAATCACGGACTTCGAGGAAAACCCACTGGCGGACATTATCTTCGCGGCTTTTGATGAATCGGTTTCCAAACTGGCAGAACGCTATGACCTGGCGACTTTCACCGTGCTGGACTATGACGAGGGGAGCCAGGGACTTCGGATACGTCCGCTTCCGGAAAGCGATGCCGCGCAATACTTCGAAGAAGCCACCATCTATTTGCGGGATGAAGATTTTTTGCCCTATCGAATCTTCATTGAGCACGATGCCGAAACGCACCGGCTCTTCGAGGTCTTTGACTATGCGATCAACCACGATTACGACCCCGAGGATACGCGCATTACCATGGCTCCGGGAACACGCATCATCCTGAACAACGAACCGATTGACACGGTTGGAGAAAACGGCGGCTCCATGCCTGAAGCCATTTATCCCACGGATTTAACCTCGGTTGTGGAGCAAGACTTGCCGGCGCCGGAAATGCCAGAAGGCGA
>SKJD01000437.1 GCA_007116095.1 Candidatus Hydrogenedentota bacterium | reverse complement strand
AGCGGGGTGATTACCCATGATCCGGAACGGGCCTATCCCGGGTACAACTTCTTTCCGAGCGGGAACACGAGCGCGCTCTACCTGATGGACATGGAAGGAGAAATCGTCCATACCTGGCAGCCAGAATTTGGCGATGAACGCTTTGACAGCCTGAGCTGGCGCCGCTCCCATCTCTATCCCAACGGGGATGTGCTGGCGGTCCAGTGTGACAACATGCTCTTCAAGATGGACAAGGACAGCAATATCCTGTGGCAGAAACCCGACCAGGGCTACCACCATGACATGCGCATCCAGGACGACGGGCATATCTATATTTTGTCGCGTCAGTGGGAAGAAAATCCCATGGCGGGACAGGACGCCGTGACGCTGGTGGATTATGTGGAGATACTGGATCCCGACGGCGAGTCGCTTCAAAAGGTCTCCACGCTGAAAGCCCTGGAAGACTCTCCCTACGCACCGCTGTTGCGAAACGCCCACTATGGCGGGGACATCCTGCACGTGAACTCGATTCAGGTCCTGGACGGCCAGTTGAGCGATCGCATTCCCGCTTTCCGGGAGGGCAATGTCCTGCTCTGTCTATTGCAAATCGACTTCATCGGCGTGCTCGACATGGAAGAGGAGGTCTTTACCTGGGGCCTGGCCGGGCAGTGGAATTTTCCGCATGATCCGAAACTGCTGCCCAACGACCGGATGCTGCTGTTTGACAATGTCGGGCCGGTATGGCATCGTATGATGTATCCGGCGTCGCGGGTTGTGGAGTTTGATCCGCTGACCCGGGAGGAAACCTGGGAATTTCGCGGCACGCCCGAGCAGCCGTTTTTCTCAAGGACTTGCGGGGCCGCTTGGGGGCTGCCCAACGACAATTTCCTGATCACGGAGACCAACAGCGGACGCGTGCTGGAGGTCACCCGGGACAATGACATTGTCTGGGAGTATATCAATCCCGTGCGCACCGGCGAGGACGACGCGCTGATCCCGGTGATCAATGAGATGATCCGCTATTCGGAAGACTTTGTGGCAGATTGGCTGTCATAATAAATACCTGCATTCGTAGCAACATCGCAAGTGCCCGTATGGAATGACATGGTATTTTTTGGTTACGTAAGGCTTACTTATAAGGAAACAATGTATGCCAACAAACAATGAACATGGAAATCTGAGTCGACGTGGCTTTATGGGCAGCGGATTGGCCCTGGCGGCGGTACCCCTGGGCCTGCACGCCCTGAACCAGCAAGCGGCCGCCCAACAGCAACCGCCGGACGGCGCCGAGCAACTCCGGCATTACCAGGAAGCGGAACTAGGCGGTCAGCAACACGGTCCCCATATCTGGCTGCGCTGGAATAACGAACCGCTCGTAAGCTACCGCGCCCACCACGGCTCGAAGTATCCCTACTTCTACCCGCTCATGGGCCTGGCATCGGGCCTGTCGCTGACTTCCGAAACGGCGGAGCCCTGGCCCCACCACCGCTCGGTCTACTTCTCCTGCGACAGGGTCAACGGGCAGAACTACTGGCAGCAGGGCCTGGAGCATGGGCAGGTTCTGTCCACCGGCCCCCGCGTCACCGAGGCGAACAGCACCTCCGCGATCATTGAGGATGCCTGCGAATGGCGCGCGCCGGAGCGCCCCCTCCAGATGACGGACACCCGTAAGTACACCATCACCGTGGACTATCCCAACAAGTGGATTCTGGACTCGGAGATTGAGTGGAAAGCCGAAGAGGACATCACCATCGAACGCACGAACCATGCGCTGTTCTCCGTGCGCGTCGCAACCGATATCACCGTATGGGGCGGCGGCACGATGGTGAACAGCGAAGGCCAGGTCGGTGAGCCGGAGACCTTTGGACAGCCCGCGCGCTGGTGCGCCTTTTACGGCAAGCGCGTCAAGGCCAAAAACGAGCCGGTGGAGGGCATCGCCCTGATCGACCATCCAGACAACCCCTGGGAGCCCTGTCCCTGGTTCACGCGCGATTATGGCATGATGTCGCCAATGCCCTTCCAGTGGATCGAAGAGCCCTGGCATCTGGCCGCCGGTGAATCGGTTAACCTGAAGTACCGCACGGTCATGTTCAGCGGCACGCCGGAAGAGGCCGACATAGACGGCTTGAGCGACGCCTGGATCAGCGGCTGAGCCGTTTTGCCGCAAGGGTAAACGAACAATAAACACCCCATGCCGGGCCTTCCTCGGCATGGGGTATCAATCCTCCTTTGAAGAAGCGGCCGCCCTGGACGACTCCGAAGACATCGCTGACCGCGTTGCCGTCGCCCGGCTCCCCCTGATCTACGTCAAGCTCTCGCAGGGCCTCGGCTTTCAAGGCGACTGGAACGGCGATCCCGTGCCCGGAAAGATGGACCCCGACGAGGCCGATACCTACGCCGAGCTGCTCGCTGAATTCCAACGTCTCGCCTATGCGAAAAACATCACCACATTCCAGGAGGCCATGGGCGACGCCGAACGCCGCATCCAATACTGGCGCGACCAACTGGTCCAACTACGTAACGAAATAGCACCGGGAAACAGGACGCAGTGCTCCATTACGGGCGGCCAACGCCTTGGTGTGCTGCGTCCTGCTGCCTGTCAAACCACACCACACCATGGTGATCAATTTCAGCATGCAACGGCTCGTTGCTGATCTGGTGATACAAAACCAGGTCCACTTTTTGCGGGACCGTCAAGTGCTCCAAATCCACAGCAAGTTTGCTCAAGTCGTCCAAGGTAAGCGCATCACCAACGAGACAGAGATCAATATCTGATCCGCTCGTATGCTTGCCGTTAGCGCGTGAGCCGAATAACACCACCTGCTCCACACGTGGATTTCTGGTCAGGCTCTCCAAAATGGCGTCCCGATAGCGTGGCTTCAATCCATCATTCATGTGCTGCTGCTTTGCTTATTTTGTTGTATACCGCACTTAGCACAGGGGCAAAACGCGTTTTGATCAAACGCTCCGCGGCTTGGGCAATGTGCTCCTCATAAGTGTGGCTGAGCAAATTTCGTTTTTCTAGCGCCTCCAGCAGGGTCTCTGCCTCCGACTCACTGATATAGGCCACAGAAAATGTATTGCGGATTGTTTCACGGGGCGTTGTGACCGTCACGCCATCATAGGTAAGCCGGTCCTTGAGCGTTTTCCAGCACAGCTCAAACGTGAATTCGAACATTTGCACCAAGCCTGCCCGCTCCAGATCCGTGTACGATGTCTTGTCACAAGCCGCTTCCAACTGCCGCAATGCTTTGCCAAAACTTGCCAGACGATGTTGCCAGCGCGCTATATCCTGATTCGACCTGTCGTTCATATACCTTTCCCCACACTTACGTCATGCCCGTTCATCCACATTATACGGCAGGCCATCCCTTTTTACATAATCAATGAACTTGTTTGTATGTACAGCGGTTATGTACAATCCGAACACCATGGCAATGCACCTTCAAAATCTTATGCGTGTAGCCAAAACCCAAGGCCTGATCCGCACGCGTGATTTGGCCGAACACGGCATTCCCCGTCAATACTTGTCCATTGCTTGCGAACAGGGACTGCTCGAACGACTGGATCGGGGTCTCTATACGATCCCCGACGCTATTCAATCGGAACATCGCAGCCTGGTAGAGGTTTGCAAACGTGTACCGCACGGTGTGATTTGCCTGCTCTCAGCACTCCAGTTTCACGGCATGACAACCCAAAACCCTTTTGAGGTCTGGCTAGCCATTGGCGCATCAAAGGAAATTCCCCGGCTCCGGCTTGTCCAGCTCCGCATTGCCCGCTTCTCCGCCGCGTCGCTACAGGCCGGTGTCGAAACGCATGATGTGAGCGGCGCGGAACTCCGCGTGTTCTCAGCCGCCAAAACCGTCGCGGATTGCTTTAAGTACCGAAACAAGATTGGCGTAGATGTCGCCACCGAAGCTCTCCGGGATTATCTACGCCTGCGTAAAGGCGCCATAGACGACCTTATGACTTACGCCAAGGTGTGTCGTGTGGAGCGTGTTATGGAGCCTTATCTGGAGGCTTTGCTTTGAGTACGTCCATTTCTCATTCCATTCAGGCGCGGCTTTTGAACTACTCACGCACGCTACAAACGAGTCACCAACACACGCTGACGCGATATGGGATCGAACGCTTGATGTATCGTCTATCGTGTTCGCCTTATGCAGACCAATTCGTCCTGAAAGGCGCGATGTTATTCGCCCTTTGGCTAAAAAACACGCATCGTCCAACACAAGACCTCGATTTGCTTGGCTATGGCGATCTTTCAATCGACAACCTGAGAAGAATCTTCGAAGATATTTGTGATATGCCTGTCGATGTGGATGGAATTGAATTCCACAAGGAAGGGATTGAAATCCAGGAAATTAGGGAAGTTGAAGTCTATCAGGGCCTGCGGGTCAAGGCTCCCGGCCAGTTAGGAAATATCAAACTCAATGTCTTGGTGGATGTGGGTTTCGGCGACGCGATTGTACCCGATCCGGTAAAGACGGCTTATCCTGTACTACTTGATCTTCCACATCCTGTAATGAAAACCTACCCCAAGGAAACGGTCGTGGCGGAAAAAGTAGACGCCATGATTCTACTCGGTGTTCGCAATAGCCGAATGAAAGATTATTTCGATCTATGGACACTCGCAAATGAATTTTCTTTCGATGCCACGTTGCTGAGCAAAGCTATTGATACAACGCTGAAACGACGCGGACGGGAATTGCCAGCGGGCATGCTGTCTGGTTTGAAAAACGAATTCGCGGAAAATTCAATCAAACAATCACAATGGAAAGCATTTGTTCGCCGTACGCTACCCCATCATGCGGACCTTGAACTTACCGAGGTCATTCCAGCAATTCGCGGATTCCTTGCCCCAATTTTGGAATCCCTTGTCCTCAATAAAACGCCTCACATTTGTTGGACTCCGGAAAGGGGCTGGACTGAAAATACAAATCAATGATTTACATACGCCGCTGCACAGACACTCCATTTCAGCCTTCCGTTCCAAGTTATTGGGGGGGGAGACCACAAGCCCTTGCCCCCCAACAAAGCAAATCGCGGCCCGACACGCTTTTGGGCGTCGGACCGCGAATATCGGATGCGATGGGTTATGTGGCAGCAGGGCTTAGACTTCTATCTGTGATCCACGATTCGGAGCGGGGACTTCTTCAGGGCTTTCGTCGCTGTCGAATTCGACCTGCTGCTGTTCGGGCAGGTGCTCGGGCACGTTTATCTCGCAGCGGTCGCCGTCGCAGAATAGGTCCTGGGCCTCGTCGGTATTGATCGTCTCGAACTCCAGGGGCTTCAGCTTGTTCACGGACAGGTTAAATGCTTCGGCGGTTATGGCCTGGTAGGGCGCCTGGGCGTAGCTGTGCTCGGTCAGGGGCAGGAAGCTGATCGACTTCAGGCGTGACTCGTACATCTCGAGGATATACGGGATGTCTTGCGCCTCTTCGGGCTTGAAGGTGATGGTCGCGCTGACCTGGTTGTCGGCCCAGTAGTACTGCATCTGCGCGACATTCTCCATCTGCTCCCACACAGAGACATCGGTCTTCGAGCGACTGAAAAATTCTTCGTGCACGGGGAAGTAGACGACCCAGGTGTTGTCGCCGTAAACAGACTCCTCAATCCGGTGGCCCGCGCGGCGCAACGGATCAATCAGTGGGCTGGTCTTGTCGATGCGGATCGTGCGGAAGTAGTATTCCGAGTGCGCGTAGTGGATGCCGGGCGTTACGCCGGGCAGGAGTGACACCGTACCGCTGGGCTTGACGCTCGTCTTCTTCACGCTCTCGGGGACGCAGAGCCACTGCGAGTAAATCTTGTCCAGCTTGCCGACGTAGTCGTAGCCCTCGTCGCACCAGCGGAAATGTTCGCGCCGGCCATGCCGCTCGAAACTCTCCACGATGCCCGACTGCGACAGGCCGATACGCCGGTTACGCAGCATGATCGCGTTGGTGCGCTCGTTGTGCGTCGGGATCAGCGTGACGGTCTTGGCGTAGAGGTATGCGAACTTCAACGTGCGCTTATACTCGTCCAGACTCTCATGGCGCGAGGGGAAGGTCTCCACCAGGTTGCAGATTTCATACGATTCCAGGCTCTGCTCGGCGCAGGGGTTCGTCCCGGACACCTTGGCGTCCACCCAGGTCGGGCCATCCTTCATCCGGCCATAGGCCTGCGCATGCTTCAGCCAGAAATAGCCCGGCTCGCCGTTCTTCGCCGTCTGCGCGCCCACCTTCATGTAGTCCATGCCCAGGTAGGCGTTCACGCTGTTGTTCGAGGCCCAGCGCCAGGCGGTCAGCTTGTCACCGTGCATCTTCGGGTCCTTGAGCTCCAGGTATTCCTGATCGTCCGGCTCGCCCAGGGCCAGCTCCGCCGTACGCCGTACGCCGCCCGAGACCACGCACTTGCCGATGACATTCATCAGGTCGGTGATGTCCGTCGAGGAAATCTGGTTGCCCGTGCGCGGGTCCAGGATTTTACCGATGTTCTCGATGCATTCAATCAGCGGCCCCGGCCCCGGCGCAATGCCGCCGAAGGTCTTGATCGGCGCGCCCATTGGGCGTATTTTCCCGTAGTCGATATGCGCCGGCCGCTTCGAGCGCCCGACATAGGCGTTCAGCACCACCCGGACGAGATCGCACCAGCCCTCCTTCGAGTCCTCCACCACATGCGTATACTCGCCAATCTGCGGCTCCTGGATCGTGACCTGGCCCACGCCCTTGGTGTCGAAGGCCACGCCCACGCCCAGCATAGACAGGTCCATCAGGAAACAGAACGGCTCGGCGAAGTCGGTGTCGATTTCCTCCGTGGAGACAAACGCGCAGTTGTTCAGCGCGGCCGAACCCCGCTTGTAAATATAGTCCGAGCCCATCATCCAGAGCCCGCGCCCCGGCGGCAGGAACTTGAAGTTCCACATCAGCTTGAACATTTCCTGCGCCGAACGCTGCGCCTTGTCCGGCTTCCACGGCAGCTTCAGGCTCAGGCAGTGGTTCCGCTGGATTGTGTAGCACCCCTCCACCACACGCCGCACCGACTCCCAATACTCCTCCGTGCGCGGCCCGTGCTCCTCATGCACCACCCGAGCATAGGTCCGTTTGAAGGTGATATATCCCAAGGGGCCCCAGTCTGGCTGCTGCCCCTTGTACTCCGCAAGAAAATTGTCGGCCAGCTT
>SKJD01000471.1 GCA_007116095.1 Candidatus Hydrogenedentota bacterium | reverse complement strand
TTGCGGCGAATGCGAGAACTGCAAGTCCATCGGCGCGGGCAGCAACATTGATGTCATCGAGATCGACGGCGCCTCGAACAACGGGGTGGACGATGTCCGCGAGCTGCGGGAAAACATCCAGATGGTGCCTTCCTCGGGCCGCTACAAGGTCTACATCATCGACGAGGTGCACCAGCTCAGTCCCGGCGCTTTTAATGCGCTGCTGAAGACCCTCGAAGAACCCCCGTCCCACGCGATTTTTGTGCTCGCAACCACGGAAGCGCACAAGATTCCCGCGACGATTATTTCACGCTGTCAGCGCTATGACTTCCGCCGTGTGTCTATCCCCACGATTATCGCCTTGCTGGAAAAAATCATGGCGGCCGAGGGGGTTTCTGCGGACGCCGAGGCGCTGCATGCCATTGCCCGCACAGCCGAAGGGGGCATACGCGACGCCGAAAGCCTGCTGGACGAGCTGATTACCTATTGTGACGGTAACATCACCTTTCAGGACGTCAACGACGTACTGGGGCTCATCGATTGGCGCCTGCTGCACAGCATGTGCGAAGGCATCCTGAACCAGGACATCATCGGACTCCTTCAGTTGGTCGATGACATGATTTCCGGCGGGAAGGACCTGTCCCAGTTTGTGCAGGAGTCGTTGTTCTATTTCCGGAACCTGCTGATCTGCAAAAACGCGCAGGCCGATGCTATTCTGCACTTGCCGGAGGATGAGATCAATGAGCTGCGGCTACAGGCCGCACGCTTTTCCCTGACCCATCTCATACGGCTGGTCGAGCAATTCGCCGAGCTTTCCAAGGGCTTTGACTCGCAATTGGCGCAGCGCATCGCCCTGGAGGCCATGTTGATCCGCGTCGCCAAGGTCAGCACCGAGGTGTCGGTGGATACGGTGATGGAAAAGCTGCTGGCCCTGGGTGCGGGAGGGCTTACCAATCTGCCCGATGCATCGCCCACGCCCACGCCCACGCCCACGCCCACGCCCACGCCCACGCCCACGCCCACGCCCACGCCCACGCCTACGCCTACGCCAACACCCACGCCAACACCCACGCCAACGCAGCGGCCCACACAGGCAACCCAGGCCTCACCGCCGAGCAAACCGCCTGCCGCGGACCCTCCCCAGGCCGGACCGGCTGAGGCTGAGACGCCGACGGTCCCGGCGGCAGAGGCGTCTACGTCCAAGGTTGCTGAGGCTAAGACCAAGGCGGCTGCGACTGCAACAGCGACAGCGACAGAGACTGCGCCTGTGAAATCTGCTCCGGCGAGAAAGGCAACAACCAAACCGGAACCTGCGCCGCAGGCCGCTGATTTTGATGACAACCCTCCGGAGCCGCCGCCGTATGAGGACGAGGAGGAAGAAGATTTTACGGAACCTGATCTGGCCACCCCGCCGCCCAGGCGTCCCCAGCCTCCTGGCGCCGGTGGCAATGGGAAGCCCCAAGCCATGGAAAAGGCGGGGGTGACGCCGGAGGAAATAGAGCGCTGCCTGCAGAATCCCGGCATTGCAAAGGTCGTGGACACCTTCAAGGGCAAAATCGTCATGGTTCGAGGGGAGGAACCCCCAACCGAGACAAAGTGAATTTGCAGGGAAGCCTGACGCCCATTTTCGTTTTCTGTTATTGCAGGGTTGACGTTTATGCGTCGCAAGCACCTAGTCGAATATAGAATTGCACAAGACCGGCGCATGCGTGATGCTGCGCCCCAACTCGGTGGAATGGACGTCCATGGACAATGCACAATTGCACACCTTGCTTGAAGCCGTCGCCGGCGGGCGCATCTCGGTGGAAGAAGCCGAATGCTCGCTGAAGACCCTGCCCTTTGAAGACCTCGGCTTCGCCAAGGTCGATCATCACCGCGCCCTGCGCAAGGGCTACCCCGAGACCATATTTTGCGCGGGGAAAACGCCCGAGCAGGTCGCGGCCATCGTGGGAAGCATGGCCGAGCATGGCAGCAATGTGCTGGGCACCCGTTGTGATGTCGCGATGGCCGAGGTCGTCTGTGCGGCCCATCCAGCGGTGCAATATTACGAGAACGCCCGCTGTTTCACCCTGACGGTCGCGCCGCCCCGACCGTTGCCCGGCTATGTCGCCGTGGTCTGCGCCGGCACCAGCGACATGCCGGTCGCCGAAGAAGCGGCCATTACCGCCGAGAGCATGGGCAACCGCATCGAGCGTGTCTATGATATCGGCGTGGCGGGCATCCACCGCCTTTTCCAGCGTCGCAGTATTCTGGAGGCCGCCAACGTCGTTATCGTCTGCGCCGGGATGGAAGGCGCCCTCCCCAGTGTCGTTGGCGGGCTTGTCGGCTGTCCCGTTATCGCCGTACCCACCAGCATCGGCTACGGGGCCAGCTTTAAAGGCGTCGCCGCCCTCCTTGGCATGCTCAACACCTGCGCCAGCGGCGTCACCGTCGTCAACATCGACAATGGCTTCGGGGCCGCCGCCGCCGCCACCGCCATCAACCGGTTGCTGCTCGCGCAAAGCGACGAAGCCTGAGCGGAATGCAGCGTTTCTGGCGTTGTCCGGGATGGTGCGACGCATGGGCAGAATGTGTTATGATGATCTTTTCACCGCCCCTAAACAGGGGCGTGGGGGAGTGTTGTGTATTTGTATTGGCCTCCAGATACACGGTTGTTCCTCCACGCCCCTGAGGCGGTATCCGGCATGCTTTCATTCTCCCGCTGGCTATATCGTTTCCAATCTCCATGCCGTACCGCTTTCCACCAGCGCCCTAAATGGGCCCTGCTAAGGTGCGCGGTAACCCATTTATTTCAACTCATCCCGGCTACGTCGCCACCGTTGTGCGCATTTGTCTTCCGGCCATTGGCGACGTGAACCCACAGTATCGATAAAAGGACAGGACAGCGCTATCATGGCAAAAGGCATAACCAAACGTTCCGACGATTACAGCCAGTGGTACATTGACATCGTGCGTAAAGCCGAAATGGCGGAGCACTCGCCCGTCAAGGGATGTATGATCATAAAGCCGACAGGCTATGGCGTCTGGCAAAAAATGCAGCAACACCTCGATCGGCTCTTTCAGGAGACCGGACACGAGAACGCCTATTTCCCGTTGTTTGTACCGGAGAGCTTCCTGAAGAAAGAAGCGGAACACGTCGAGGGTTTTGCGCCGGAATGCGCCGTGGTGACCCATGCCGGCGGGAAGCTGCTGGAAGAGCCCCTGGTGGTGCGCCCGACGTCGGAAACAATCATCTGGTCCGCGTACAAAGACTGGATCAGCTCCTACCGCGATTTGCCCCTGCTCATCAATCAATGGGCGAATGTATGCCGCTGGGAAATGCGCACCCGCCTCTTCCTGCGCACCACGGAGTTCCTCTGGCAGGAGGGCCACACCGCCCACGCCACGCATGAGGAAGCCGAGGAAGAGACCTACCGCATGGTGCATATCTACCAGAAGTTCGCCGAGGAATACATGGCGATGCCCGTGCACGTGGGGCGGAAGACCGATCGCGAAAAATTCGCCGGGGCGCTGCACACCTATTGCATCGAAGCGCTGATGCAGGACGGCAAGGCCCTGCAGGCCGGCACCTCGCACCACCTCGGCCAGAACTTCGCCAAGGCCTTTGAAGTGATGTTCCAGGACAAGGACAAAGAGCGCAAGTATGTCTATGGCACAAGCTGGGGCGTCTCCACCCGCCTGATCGGGGCGATGATCATGACCCATAGCGACGATAACGGCCTGGTGATTCCGCCGAAGCTGGCGTCATTGCCGGTGGTCTTTGTGCCGATCTGGCGCAGCGACGAAGAGGAAGCACAGGTGCTCGGCGCGGCCCGGGAACTGACCAAGGATTGGGATCCGCTCTTCTACAAGATCGACGACCGCGACCACTACAAGCCCGGCTTCAAGTTTAATCAATGGGAACTTAAGGGCATCCCCATCCGCATTGAAATCGGCCCGCGTGATGTGGCGAACCACCAGATCGTGGCTGTACGTCGCGATACCGGCGAAAAGATCACATTGCCGATGGAGGGACTCCGGGAGAAACTGGAGGCGATGCTGGAGGATATTCAGCAGAACCTGTTGGCCCAGGCCCGGAAGCGGGTCGAAGAGAACAGCTATGTTGTGGATAGCTACGAGGATTACAAGGCGCGCTACGAGGACGGCGGCTTCTTCCACGTCTTCCTGGACCATGAAAACCCGGCTGTGGAAGAGCAGCTTCAGAACGAGACCCGGTCCACCATCCGCTGTATCCCCTTTAATGCGCAGGAAGAAGAAGGCCCCTGCATGCTTACCGGTAAACCCTGCAAGGGCCGGGTCATCATCGCGCAGTCTTACTGATCCCGGTCGTTAACCATAAGTAAAAAAAACATTTTCCACGCAGCAAGGCCGTTTTAAGCAGCCCTGCTGCGTCTTTTTTTTCTGGATGGGGAAAATAATCGGGCCACAGCATTTGTGGGAACCTGGACGGCATACGGGGCATTATGGTGCACAAAGCGGTTTGGCAGGGCTTGACAGTGCAATCTTAGTGCGCTTAATGCGCAAATAAAAGGCCGCGTCGGCCCGCCTACGAAGCACGGGTAGACTTTTCCAGTCGATTTTGCTATACTGTCGCGATTGAGGGGCCAGTGCAAGGCTTGCGGGAAGGCGACTTCCTAAAGCCTTAGATTCGGCATGACACTGGAAATGGTCGAGGGATTAATACATTAACAGCAGTAGGAACTTCTATTGCCTGTATGTCGAGCGCGTGGTATTGTGATTGCGCCTTCGGGTTGATCTAAGCGCTTCGAGGGGAAGACAGCCTGCCCTGGTTTATTACATGTCCGGTTTAAGAACCGGTCGAACCGGGTTCAAAGTGTGTGTAGCCGGCTATGCGGGTATATGCGCACATTGGCGCAGAAATATTTTTTACACCACGCAGCAAAACGCTGTCCTTACCAGATAATGCAAGGAGCTGACTCCACCATGAAGAAATGGACCGTGATGCTGGTACCCCACGATCGGGGAAGCACACGCACAATCATACTCTCAAATCTGCATTTTGTTACATTGGTAGTTGTGCTGGTGTTGCTCACCTTCACTTCCACCTTTTTCTATCAACGGCATCAAATCATGGCTTCCCGCGCCCAGAACCTGGAGCGGGCCCACCGTGAACTCGTACTGGAAAGTGCGCGGCTGTTGGAGAGCAAGCAGGATGTCGAAGCCATCGACGAGGCGATTCGCCTTCGTGAAGCGGAAATGCGTGCGGAATACGAAGCAACCATAAAAACCATCCAGGCGGAACTGGCGGACCTTTATGCGCTGGAGATGCACGCCCGCGACAACTTCGGCCTGATGCCCCGGGGCGCGCGTCCCCAGGATGGCGCAAGCGGCGCCGGCGGCAACGAAGGCCGGGGTGGCGCACCTACCAGCCGTGGCGTTTTCGCCATGAACAACAACCTTTCCGAACGCTTGCGGCCGCCGCAAATCATTGACGGTATGGCCGCGCCCTCCGCCGATATGCTGCTGGAGGAAATCCAGTTGCGTACCCAGAGCTTCCATGAACTGGTCAGTGGGATGGAGCTGGAAATTGATCGCATTGAACGTATCCCCTCCATCTGGCCACTAGCCAATGGGGCCGGTCGCAAATCCTCGCAATACGGATACCGACGCGATCCCTTTAACAACCGCCTGCGTCACCACGACGGGCTGGATTTGGCGGCTCCCCACGGCACCGTGGTGCGGGCCAGCGCCAAGGGCGTGGTGGTCGGCTCGGCGTATGAGAATTACCTGGGCAATACGGTGCGTATCGATCATGGCAATGGCATGGAGACCGTGTATGCCCACCTGGCTTCCCGTTCCGCACAGCGGGGTGAAGTGGTGCTGCGCGGCCAGCCAATTGGTCGGGTCGGCAGCACTGGGCGCAGTACCGGCCCCCACCTGCATTATGAAGTACATGTCAACGGCAAGACCGTCGATCCTGAGCAATACATCACGGACTAGAGCCTCCACCAACGGGCGGATTAGGCATGCTGGAAGCCTTTAAGAGCAAAAATGCGTCTGCGTCCCGACTCATCACGGTCGTTGGACCGGGCACGGCAGTAAATGGTCGCCTGACTTCCACCGGCTCGATCCGGGTGGAAGGGCGTGTTTCTGGATTGCTGCAAAGCGAAGCTGAGGTCATGGTGCTGCCTTCCGGCCAGGTGCTTGCCGACATCGTCGCGCAAAAGATAGTGATCAGCGGGGAAGTCGAGGGAGATGTTACGGCTTCGGAGCGCCTGGAGATCACCCGCGGCGCCCGGGTAGTCGGCAATATCTCGGCGCCCCGGATTCATATTGACGAAGCGGTCGTATTTGAAGGCCGCTGCACGATGCATGCGCCCGATTACTCCCCAGCCTCGCAACGGCCACCGGTCCGAGATAAAGCGGTTCCCCCGCAGTTGCGCCGCGCAAAAGGCAAAGGCAAATCCAAAGGCAATCGCCCGGAAGAGCCTGTTGATAAGGCGGATGAAATCTCTCCCGGCGGCTTCTATACCCGCGATCCCAATCGGCAGTTTCCCCTGGAACAAGGGTCGGAAGACCTGTTGCCCATGGAGGATATCGATTTGCTGCATGGCGCGAGCGATGCCGAGGACACAGGCGAAGCTTCGGCTCAGTCCAGTGAGGACGCCAAGGCGTCCAATGCTATCAGGCCGCCCCGGCAGGGACAATTGGATGTCGGGGATACGGATGACGACGCGGCCAACGCCACAGATCGAAAACCGGAATAAGCCTGCCCTTCCCGACGGTTTCCCCCGTACATGCAGTCCTGAAGTGCGGGTCCTGCCTTGGGTAATACCCCTTTCCTGTAAACAGGGTTCGTCTTGAGCGCGTACTAAATCCAAGTAGCGGCGCCGTAGTTTTTACACCTCGTTATACCCCGCATCCAGCTAAACCCGTAATTCACGTGAAACCATGAGCATGATCATCCCTCCAAAGTCCGCAAAAATTCTGGTCGCCATGAGTGGCGGCGTCGACAGCGCGGTGACCGCCTCGTTGCTGGTCGAGCAGGGCTACGACTGTGTCGGCGTGACGATGCGGTTGGTGCCGGAGCCCAAGGTGAAGTCGGTCTTCGAGCCTTGCTGTGGACTGGAAGCGGTTGAAGACGCCCGGCGCATTTGCGAAAAGGTGGGTATCCCGCATCAGGTGATGCATGCGGTGGATCGTTTTGATCGCGACATTATCACGCATTTTGTTGACGAGTACACCCAGGGTCGCACGCCAAACCCCTGCGCCCGTTGCAACCGGATGATCAAGTTCGGGGCCCTGTA
>SKJD01000241.1 GCA_007116095.1 Candidatus Hydrogenedentota bacterium | reverse complement strand
CAGTACGGTCGCCGGGACGCCCAGGTCTATCACAAATTCCCGGTGAAGATAGGCATGACCACCTACGCGCATGGCGGTAGTTATGATCCGGAAGCAGCTTGGGAAACTTTCGACTATGTGAATGTCGGCGCGACCGACTCCGCCGCCGCAGGTACGGCACTCGCCTCGGGGCACAAGACCTTGAGCGGCCAACTTAACATTGACCCCGATGGCAATGAGCTGCGCACCTTCATGCACCATGCCGCCGATATCGGCAAGGCTACCGGAATACTCTCTTCCGTGCAGTTGAGCCATGCCACGCCCGCCAGCTTCTGGGCGCGCAATATTGCACGTGGCAATTATGAAGAGATCGGCGAAGAGATGATTCAACACAGCAAGTTGGACCTGATTATGGGCGCTGGACACCCTTGGTACGACAACAACGCCCAACGTATTGATGAGCCCAATTACGACTTTGTGGGTGGACGTGGCGTATGGGAGCGCCTGATGCTCGGCCAGGCCGGCACGGAAACCGGCGCCGCTTGGACCCTGGTAGAGACACGCGATGAGTTCCTGAACCTGCGTGAAGGCAGCACCCCGGATCGCCTGATCGGCATTCCCATGGTCGCTAGCACCCTCCAACACAACCGGGACGGGGACGCCTCGCACCTGCCCTACGAAACGCCCTTCAACAAAAACGTCCCCTCGCTGAAGGAAATGACCGAGGTGGCCCTGAATCACCTCGGCAAGTTTGATAAGGGCTTTGCCCTGCATATTGAAGGCGGCGCCATTGACTGGGCCGGCCACGCCAACGCTTGCGGCCGCATGCTTGAGGAGAGCATTGACTTTGATCACTCGATACAAGCGGTCGTCGACTGGGTCGAAAAGCACAGCAGTTGGGAAGAAACCCTGGTAATTGTGACGGCCGACCACGAAACCGGCTACCTGACCGGACCCGGTTCTGGTGAAGAGAGCACCCCCATGTGGCGCCCCATTCAGAACCAGGGAGTCGACACAGTACCGGGACAGGAATGGCACAGCGGCGGTCACACCAACATGGTGGTGCCCTATTACGCCAAGGGCCCCGGCGCCGCCGAGCTGGCGGAATTGGCCGTGGGCGAAGACCCTGTGTATGGTCCGTACATCGACAATGTGACCACCGCCCAGCAGCTCTTCAAGTGGCTGTAGCACACACGTACAAGAAAATCTGATACAACCCATCTCCATACCGGCGCAACGATCTCATCAAGTTTGCGCCGGTCTTTTTGTTTATGGGCACCCTCCTCATTGGTCCAATCACACTTCACAGCCTTGCCGCTATTCGCTTTCTGACCACCTTTCACCCCTGATTCTCCGTATGCCGCGCGCATTTATACCAAACATTCCCCACAAAGGTCCAAGACATTGAATCGGAAGTATGTTATAGTTATTGAATGAGTATCAGGCAAATACTTCGTAAAGTATTTTACTATTATGGTTATTATTCATGTTTATTTCGGGATAAGCACGATAGCCTTCATGAAGCTTGGCCTGCCGCTCAACTTGTTGCAAATGCAGTTTGAATCACAAAGGAGACCCTACATGTTCTTGAAGCAGAGCCGTCACCACAAGAAAGCCGGCTTCACGCTGATCGAGCTGTTGGTGGTAATCGCCATCATCGGCATTCTGGCAGCCATTCTACTGCCGGCGCTCGCCCGTGCGCGGGAAGCGGCCCGTCGTGCATCCTGCGCCAACAACCTGAAACAGTTTGGCGTCATCTTCGCGATGTACTCGAACGAATCGCGTGGGATGTACCCACCCGATGGCCGCTGGTTCATCAACAACGCCCAGTGGAACGGCGGGGCCATCGCAGGTGAAGCCCTGTACCCGGACTACTGGAACGACATCAACATCGCCATCTGCCCCTCCGATCCGCGAGATGACAGCACCGGTCCCAACGGAATGCCGGTACACATTGCAGAGGACTGGGCATCGCAAGTGCAGAATGTCGTAGGCGACGATGAAGTAGCGCGCGCCTGCCGGGCGGCCTTGTTGTCGAATCCCACGTCATATATCTACATCGGCTACGTGCAAAACAGCATGAGCTCGCTGATGCAGATATTCCACACGATGGGGACGCTGCCCAACCACCCGGACGGCCAGCCGCACATCAGCTACGGCCAGCCTGAGCTGCAAGAGCGTAACTGCCCGGCGGAGTGGAACAACGTCACGCGCTTCGGCCAGCGGGGCGACTTCGACCTTACCGAGTCGCATTTCACAACGCATCACGGCGACGCCTTTGTCAACCAGTTCACCGATGACGACGGCAGCCCGTTGCCCATGTCGGCTCCCCGCCTGCGGGACGGTGTCGAACGTTTCATGATCACCGACATCAACAACCCCGGTGCGGGCGCCTCAGCGGCCTCTAGCATCGCGGTGATGTGGGACGCCTGGGGCAATGCCACGGATACGCAGGAAGGCTACACCGGCGCAGGAGACCGCGGCACCTTGCGCTTCAACCATATCCCGGGCGGCGCCAATGTGCTGTTCTTCGATGGCCACGTGGAATTCGTGCGTTATAACGCGGAATACCCCGTTGCCGTCTTGGACGAAAGCAACTCGCATCCCAGCGCCCTGGGCCGTGGTGGCCATGTCGGTAACTGGATGCAGCTCGTCGGCGGCTGGGGTTGATCACCGGACTGCCGAGTCAGCGTCTGTAACCGGCTTTCGGGCAGTAACAAAACCATAACGTAACCGAAAAACAGAGAACCCGTCGTGGGCTTCCTGATGGAAGACACCACGACGGGTCTTTTTGTCGGATGAGGAAATGACCGCACCACCATGAGGCCAAAGCCCCATTAGCAGGCGGGTCAACCGCCCTGCCTAGAGCCGGTTACTCCTCGCAAGATCCATCCCCGCTTCCAGAGATGGATCTATCTTGTGGTCGTGAGTAACATGCGCCAGGACAAGACGCCCCATACTCGCGCCCGGTTTACCCGGACTTTCCATAGATAGATCACCTCCTTTCTGCCGCGACCGAAGTATCCCACAAGCTCCTGAGTGAACTGCTTCGCCATCAGCCGGGTCTTTACGAAAAATACAGTACTACGCAATCCCCCGGTTTTGCAACTTTTTCTTCACGAGCACATAAGGCCTGTATAAGGTTCAGCTTCCTGCCCCAGCAATGTTCATTTCAGACAATTTTTCGTTCAGCACGGGGCTTGAAGCAAATCCAGTTTTACCTTATGCTTCTACGATACATTTTCATGCAGTAACCCGCCGAGGAGCAAAAGATGAATAACACGTTCTGGAAACTCAGGTCATGGGACTGGGTACATGCTGTTTACATGGGGCTATTTTTGTTGGGAGGTACAATGGCCATCACGACACCGACCGCGGCCAGCGAAGCCGATGTCTATTTCAATGAGCGCATGGCGGCGTGGCAGGATACACTCGTCAGCACCGACGAACAACGCCCCAACAGCGCCGTAGTGACTTACCGCAAAGACCGCTTCACGTACATGGACCACTATGTCCTGGCCAAGATGGTGGCCGGGGTTGAGACGGAGGACGGTATGCTCTGGCCGGAGGCGGCGACAGACATCAGAGTAAACAATTTTCCGGGTGGTGTAGAGGCCCACTACCGCCTCGGGAACATCGAATTGCATACGCGATTAACTCCCTTGCCGTATGGCCGTGACAGCCTGGACTGGGAAGGCGCCGCACATTTTGAGGTCACCGCCACAAACGACGCTCCCATTGTATTGCGGGTCGGTGGTATGCGAGAAGTCGCGACGGGCTGGGTACGCAAGAACTGGTTGCGCACGGACGGCATGGAAGCAGACAACTTCGAGATACTGGAGCAAGACAAACGCTACCACTTCACCCATCCGGAAATCCCGTTGCATGTCTATTTGCAAAGCCACAACCAGGGCGCCCTGGTTCAAGATGCTGATGGGCCCCATGTGGAACTGCGCGGTAACGGCTCCCTCGCATTGGTTGTGACCTATGGCGAAAGCCAGGAACTTGCTGAAGAAATGTTGGACCAAGATGCGGAAGCGGGGCTTGGCTTTATTGAACAACATTACGAGAATCTTCTGGAAACACGCATTATCACGCCCGAAGACAATATGAACGCGGCTTTTGCCCATGCGCTTCAGACGCTTGAGTACAACTGGCTTTGGCCTTGGGGCTGGAATGAATGCCTGCACCATTGGCACTCCCTCTGGCACATGCAGCACAGCGGGGCCACGGACTGGACAGGCCATGCCGACCGTTCGCGACAGAACATCCTCAGCTCGGCGGAAAACCTGCGGGAAGACGGTTCGGTCCCCCACTTCTCCCCGGCGGGCATGACGCGACGCGACTTTGGCGGCTCCAATCAATTCTATTTCTGGCAGGTGCGCAATTACTGGGAGCGCACGGGCGATGTAGAGACGCTCACCCAAATCACCCCGGCATTGGACAAGGTACTTGAAGCCACCTTCAATGAATATGACCCCACTGTGGCTGGTCTGATCGCCTGGGGACAGCAAATCGGTAATCAGGAAGACTTCGTATCGACGCCCTATGGCGGCGCGACGCCCACGATGGAAGCCATCAACATGCTGGAGACCCGGGCGATGGTAGCCGATGCCCTCGAAGACGACGCCACCGCAGAGCGTTGTCGAAATCTCGCTACGCAATTACTTTCCAACCTGCGCCGGGAATTGTGGCTGGCGGACCTCGGCCGCTTCGCCTTCTTCCGGGATGATCTGGGTGTGAAACGCCTGGACGGACAGTACCACACCTTCATCTACCCGCAACTCTTCGGCCTGGTGGACCCCCTGGACGGCTGGACGGGCATGCGCCACCTGCGGGATCGTTTGATAGGCGCCGGAACGGGTGCGGAGCCTGTACCCATTTTCCGCGTGGGCCAACATCCCACCCACACCACGCAAGAGGGTGGTGAAGTCTTTTGCTCGAACAATTTCCCGAACCATGTCATCGGCTCCTGGGGCATGCAACCGGGCGCGGCCCAACAGCCCTGGGGCGCTTGGGGACTGTCGAGCATGGGGCTACACAACGAGGCCTATCAGCCCTTGCGTTCTATCGCCAACTGGGTGATGAACGACACCCTCCGCGGCGCCTGGCCGGAAGTCTCAATGGAAGAAACGGCCGCTTACTTCTCCCCGCCCGCTGGTCTCTATGTGCAATCCGTTATTGAAGCCATCTTTGGACTGCGCGCCCACCTGCCAGAAAACACCTTGTACATCAGCCCCGCTTTGCCGGATAGCTGGCCGTCGGCCGAGCTGCATCTTCCTGACTACCAGGTCCGCTATACCCGCGAAGGCGACAAGTTTCAGTACACAGTGGACTCAGAGCACGCCCTGGCGCGGAAAGTTGCCTGGAAATTACCGGTAGGCGTGGTGCAATCGTTCCAGGTAAACGGCCAGGAGACGGATTTCACCCTCCGCCCCTGGGTCAATGGCGTCACGCTGGAGGCAGAAATTTCCCCAGAAAAGGAGACGCAGATTCAATTTGAGTTCCAGGCCGCCGATTTCTCGGTGACGCATGCCAAGTCTATCGCGGAAGGCGACACCTTGGAACTCGATCTACACGGCGCTGTTATCCGGGAGGTGATAGATCGCCAAGGCGTTTTGCAGCAAGCGCGTAGCGCCGACAAGGGACTGCACGCGCAAATTTCCACGGGGTTGCTGGAGGACTACCTGCCGTACGGTCGCCTTGGGCAGTTGAATTTCAGCCGCCGGACCTTTTTCCTGGAACTCTATCTTCCAGACAGCGATTTGAGTTTCACCTACCCGGTGGACCTAACGATTCTGCCCCGGATCGCAGTCTTCGAAAACGATGAAGAAAACAAGTTGGGTCTGGACGCCAACGGCGCAGCCACCTTGCTTGTGCGCAACAATACTGATCAAGCCGTAGACGGTAATGCCTACTTGCAGATTGCAGGCAGAAACGATCACTGGCCGCTGGAGCCCGCTTTTGAAATGACTGCGGTGCTGGATCTTCCTGCCCGTTCAGAAAACACAGTGGACTTCCAGTTACCCAATGCCCTGCTGGGCTTGCTCTCCCCCGGAGACAACCAGGCCAGGCTTCTGCTGCCGGGCGAAGACCCCGTTCCTTTCACCCTGCGCGCCCAAAAGCCCTTTATGGAAGTTGCGGTGCTACGTGAAGCATTGGCGTCGCGGATAACCCCTTTTTCGCTGCCCGCAGACGACTTGGCGTCCCACGACATCTGGCGCTCGCTAAGGCCATATTATGCCTTCGGGCATCCACCCTTTAGTGGTGCAGGAAACCCGATGGAAGATTTTCCCGCGGAAGCAGGCCGTTATGAGCACCCGGAACTGCCGGGTATAACTTTCGAGATTCCCGACGCGCAGTTTGTCCCCATTTCATGGAAATACAACCAGCCGCACTACGCGATCGACCTGGACCGGCAGGTCAAGAAGCTCTACCTATTGGTGACACCCTTCATCGACAACCACGATGTCTTCGCGCCGGTAGCGCGTATCACCGCGGAAACGGATGCAGGCGATATGATCAGCCGCGAACTTTATGCTCCAGGTGATTTCGACTGGTTCCTGCCTCGTGAAATGTTCCATAATTTCGCGACCTCCCAGCACGACCGTCATGACCGCCGCGGCGCCTTGCCGTTGCTGAACGCCGATGAGGCAGACTGGATTGCGGGCAAGCCCCCGCATTTTCCCCAACCGGAGTTCTGGGTGGACAACATCACGCTGAATACGCCGGGCGCGACTTTCAATGTCATCGAATTGGACCTGGGCAAACCCCAATCACTCAAACGCCTGCACTTTGAGTCCATCGGGATGGACCCGTCCTTCGGCCTGGTAGCCTTGACGTTGGAGGAGGCCTCCGACAACGCCGCATTGACAGGTACCGCCTATGAAACGCCGGCGCGATTCCGCCTGCCCACCACCGTCTTCCGATTCGAGGAGGCCTCGGACCTGACGGATTGGACGGTGGAGGGCGATGCGTTTTCCGTGGCAAGCATTCCCAACTTGTACAGCGGTACGACACTGAATTCCCTCGCCAAAACGGGTGAAAGCGCCACCGGCACGGCCCTCTCCCCTGTTTTTGATTTGAATGCAGATCACCAATCCTTACAGGTGTATATCCAGGGAGGTGAAAACCAGCCCAGGGAGGACAGCGATATGGGGCGTCTGGCGGTGGAATTGCTGGATGCCGACAGCGGCGCGGTGCTGGCAACCATTCACCCCGACCGCAGCCCAACTCCCAGCGCCAAGAACATCGACGTGACAGGCATGGGCCCCCGTTCGGTGCAGCTCCGCCT
>SKJD01000063.1 GCA_007116095.1 Candidatus Hydrogenedentota bacterium | reverse complement strand
CCGCGAAGTATTCCGGCGCGTTGCCCGCCTTCCACTTGATATTGCAGCCGATGCTTGGCTTCTGATTCGGGTCGGGCTTTTCTCCGGCCAGGACGGCATCCGCCGCGGCCCGCAGGTCCTTCCCCGTCGGCTTGATGTCGTTGCCGGGTCGCGCGTCGTCAAACTGTCCGCGATAAGCCAGCTTCAAGTCGCCGTCGAAGAGAAAGAAATCCGGCGTGCAAGCCGCCTTGTAGGCTTTGGCCACTTCCTGGGACTCGTCATACAGGTACGGGAAGGTGTAGCCGAAGTCCCGTTTCACCTCCGCCATTTTCTCCGGACTGTCATCCGGATGGGTGGTAATGTCATTCGAACTGATCGCAACGACGCCCAGCCCTTTGTCCTGGTACTCCTTCCCAAACACCGCCAGGGCTTCCATTAAAAGCTTCACAAAGGGGCAGTGGTTACAGACAAACATCACGACCAGGCCCTTGTGATTTTTGAAATCTTGCAAACTCACCAGGGAGCCTTCGGTATCACGCAATGTAAACTCGGGCGCGGGCGCGCCCAACGGGACCATCGTAGATTCAGTAGCTGACATACTTATCTTCTCCTTACCTATACGTTATAGTCGGCCCGGGGGCCAGGGCGTGCAGGCCCCGGAATGACGCATTGAATGGTTTTAACCAACGGGAAATTGCAACGTGTAACCGTTCCCAATCCCTTCCAGACCCCATTGTAACATGTGCAGCCAAGCGACGCCTTATCTGCCGGCGCTGGATTCAAATTCTTGTTGCACCCTCTCTGCCAACGAACTTGAGACAATGACCTCCGAAAAATTAGTGTAGAGGGCGAGGAAGCGATATTGTTTGCGCTGTTGGAGATGTCCAAGATGTTGGCCGAACAACAGGCAGGCATGGCCGCCATCTCCCATACGACGCCCGCGACACCGTCGGGCATGAAGCCCATCTATCAAAAACCCAAGGCCTCGTCCCGCGGCAAGAAGAAACCGGGCCGCAAGGTCGGCCATCCAGGTAGTTGCCGGGAAGTTCCTTCGCGCATTGATCAACGAAAGACCCATCGGGCTAGAGTTTGTCCCGATTGTGGCGACACATTGCGAAAGCGCCGTGAGACGCGCACCCGCTATACCGAAGACATCCCTGAAGACAACACCCCGGTCGTCACCGAACATACGAGACATCGCGACTGGTGTCCGAATTGCCACAAAAAGTCTTGCCGTAATTTACAAAACCACGCCTTAAAAACAATCCCCGGACGAGCGACCGTGGGGACGCTGTCCGGGGATGTTTAAGCTGCGGCAGCCTTGTCAGGCGGCTGGCCGGGCTTCCAAATCCAGTAAACGGAAGAAAGCTATCTCTATCCGAAGTTTACTCGGGATCTTCGGTCAGTTCGATTTCACCCAGGCGGTAACGCTTGTGTCCGTCCTCGTCGGCGAGGGGCAGCTTGAAGACCGGCGTACCATCTCTTTGGCCCACGGAAACGTATAGTGTATAGAGACCGGGTTGCGTGTTGGGCGCGTGGCGCACGGCTTGATTTGCTCCCGCCACTTCACGCGCGATGGTGAAGGCGCCTTGGAATGGCAATGCTTCGACTTCTCCGGGCGGCGCCGTTTCGAGGTTGCGTACATCGTGGGATTCATCCACCAACACGGCGACAAGTCCCCCCTGGTCATCTTTCAATGTATAGGTGACAAAGCCGCCTGGGTAGCAGGGCGCGACGCCGGCGTTTGTCCATTTGCTGGTGATTTCGAAAGGCTGTCCCAGGGCTACGCTTTCAGGCCAGGACGCTTCCTGCAATTGCAGCCGGTAGCCCATCCGCCGATTAATCTGGTCGATAATCTCACGATTCTCTTCCAGGAAAACGCGCGGCCACCAGTGGATGGCCAGATAGCTGGCGCGGTAGTCTTCCACGGCCTGCAACAGCAGCGAACCGTCGCCCCAAGCGCCCCGGCCCTTGGAGCCCCCATAGTGTTCATGCTCCAGGATAACCGGAAAATGGGGCGCAAAGAGACGCGCCATTTCGTCGTGATACCAGGAACGCGGCGGGGGTTGCACCATGATACTGTCGTCTCGCAGGGTGACCCCTTGCGAGCGGGCGTAGTCCGTGAGCTCATGGTGCACCAAATCCGCATCATGCCCGGCCACATCATCGCTGATCGCCAACTGGGTGTTTGGAAAATACTTCACATGCAGGTCGATATGCTTCTTTATCACTTCATTCGGATATTCTACCCCGGTGCTTGCGAGGGTGTGCCCTTCACCCCATACGCCATAGGAGCCGATATCGATAAAGGCGACATTGGGGTTGCCATCGTAGCGTTCTCCCATAGCCGCCAGAAACCCTTCGAGTTTCTCCAGAAAAATTTCATCGTCAAATTTAGGTTCCCAAAAGACGCCGTCTTCCTGGATGCGTTGCCCCGGACTAAAGCGCAGGCCATTCGCCCCGGCTTCATAGACCCATTTGGGCGTGGCCCATTCCATCCAGGACTCCGAGCAGGAGATACGGAAGGCGACCTGTTTGCCTTTCTCAATCCAACGTTGCGCCGGGGTGTCGAGGACGCTCCAGGTAAAGACCCCCTCTTCCTGTTCAATATAGCTCCATGGGATGCGCAGATAGACCACGGATAAACCGGGGAAGTCGTCCAGCGTGTCCGAGGGCTCCAGATCCCATCCGTAATTACTTGGAACGTTCGAGTAGTAGTGCATGGTCCAGCCCATGGACGGATTGACCAGGGCTTCCCCCGTGTCCACCGGGTGCACCGTGATCCGTTCCGCTTCTTCCCCGTTCCCCATGGCGGCCGCTCCCAGCCACATACACAGCATCATGCTCATAATTTTTGCCATTTCGTTTCACCTTTTTTTTGTTTTTCACCAGGAAATCAATATAGCACAAATTGCCGAAGCAATTTTTTATGACGCTACCGTTTTGCCAACGTCGACAAAAATACAACGGCGGTATTACCCCAAAAAGACAATCCCCGGACGGGCGTCTTACGGGGGGGCCGTCCGGGGATGTGGGGGGGGGGGAGGCGGCCTTGTCAGGCGGCTGGCTGGCTCAGGAGGCCAACTTTTGTTCCAGCTCCAGGGCGCGGGGAAAGAGGATATTGATCTCCTTGTGGATATGAATGTGCATGTCCTTTTCCAGGGTCCCCAGCGCATCATAAAGGGCGCGGAAGGTGTTGCAGGCCCATTCCGGTGGGGTGAAGCCGTCGGTCAGGGCGCGCATTTCCTCCAGGCCGCCGCCGGCCTGATCGTGCTCCATCTCCATTGCCTGGATGGGATTCGCGAGCGTACCGAAGGGGAAACGCGGCGGTTCCTGGGCCTGGAGCAACTGATTGATGGCTGGAAAGAGAACATGTTCTTCCTTGGCGGCGTGGGCGTTGATCTCGTCGGTGAACTGCTGAATGACCGAGTGTAGCGCCAGCAGACGCGTTTCCTGTTTGCCATGCACGGCGGCTACTTTCTCCACCAGGGCGTTTATCCGGGGCAGTTCTTGTCGCAGATAGGCGTGGTGGGTATGGACGATGTTCTCAATCAGAGCGTCCAGACTCAGCGCTCCCGGATCGGCGACTTGCTCCTGCCCGTTGCGCAGCATGAAGGGCAGCACCTGGACAAACGTGGCCGCATCCAGGCCCTTTTTCTCAAAGAGCTCACCGATCGGCTTCTTGCCGCCGCAGCAGTAATCGATCCCCAGGGTTTCAAAGACCCGGGTCAGCTCCGGGTGTTCCAACACGTATTGCGACACCGTCTTCTCAAGGTCGGCCGCGTATGGGATAGCAGTTGTGGTTGTCATGGCGTGGGTCCTTTCTCGCCTTGGTAGGCGCTTGGCCTATGTACAGTAGGCCGATAAATTGGGTATGGCGTCACGGGCGGCGACGCAAAAGAACGGGGGAACGTTACTGGGTCTTGCCCCGCCGCCCGGCATTGAGGGCTTAGGTTGTCATGGGATTCAAATGTGTGGATTAGCGGTAGTACTTAACACGCTTCAGTGCCCGTTACCATGCATTGTGATGCGCAGCAGCAGGATGGCGCCCCACTCTGCGCCGAGGGTGAGCGCCGTGAAGATGCCGGCCTTAAAAAATGGGCGATAGATTGTGTCAGCCAAGGAAGCAGGGAGTTTGGGCCCGTATGCTCATGTTGTGAACTTCTAATAAACGAATAGCATGTAGATATCTTATTATGTGATGCAAGCTTTTCACTTTCCGCCCGGCCGGGCTGCACACGGGCTCATAGAGGATTGCTTAATGCCTCCAGAGACTTTTTGGACTCTTTGCTGAACGCAATATCCTCTATGGTCGTCTTGCGGAGCATTTCCAGATAAGCGTTCCGTACCGCTACCCAGCGATGGTGCATCGGACAGGGATTCTTCGCCGAGCAGCTCTCCCGTCCCATAAAGCAGCCTTCCCAGCGGCTCACGTGGTCGATTGATTCCACCACATCCAGCACAGTAATATCCTTGGGCGCACGGGTCAGGCTGAATCCACCCCCTTGCCCTTTCTGGGAGTGCACCAGGCCCTCCCGCGCCAGATTCTGCAGTAGCTTGCCCAGGTAATTCTGTGGCGCGCCGATTTTCGCCGCAATCTGCGCCGACCCCACAAAGGGTTCTTCGGATTGCGCCAACTCCAACACGGCGTGCAAAGCATGCAAGGCTGTCTTTGAAATCATCGTAACCTCCTAATCGCATGCGATTGTCTCATTTGACAAAATACAATGTCAAGTACAATCCACAAGTATTATCGCGAAATACTTTCATGCCCTCCGGATTATGTTCAAATAACCCTTGAGCAGCATGAAATTGTCTACGCTGGATCGTGGTAGCTGGCCTTGCCGTCGTGGATTTGAATCCAGCGGTGGGCCTGGCTGGCCAGTTGATCGTCGTGGGTGATGATCACGATGGTCATGCCCTTGGTTTTATTCAAATCCCAGAGCAGGTTGATGATGCCCTGGCCGGTGTGCTCGTCCAAGTTGCCGGTCGGTTCATCGGTAAGCACGATGCTTGGCTTGTTGAAGATGGCCCGGGCAATCGCGACGCGCTGTTGTTCGCCACCACTGAGCTGGCCCGGCTTGTGGGTCATCCGTTCCTGTAGTCCGACTTGCGCCAACAATTCTTCCGCCCGTTCCAGGCAGTCTCCTGGCTTGCCTCCCTGACAGAGCGCTGGCATCATGACATTTTCCAATGCCGTGAACTCAGGCAGCAGGTGGTAGAACTGGAAGACAAAGCCGATTTCCTCATTGCGGATACGGTTGACCCGGCGGCGGCTCATTTGGGTCAGTAAGTCGCCCTGGAAATAAACCTCGCCGCTGGTGGGCTGATCCAGCGTACCCATGATATGCAGCAGGGTGCTTTTCCCTACGCCGGACGGCCCGCTGATGGCCAGTATCTCGCCTTCACAGACCTCAAGATTTATTCCGGTGAGGATGGACAGCTCGCGATCACCATCGTGATAAATTTTTTCGACCTCTCGGCACGCCATAATGACTTTGGAATCATTCATATCGCAATGCATCCACTGGGTTAAGTCGGGCCGCGCTCCAGGCGGGGTACAGGGTGGAAAGGAAGGTCAGCACCACGGCGGCAATGGTGACCCAGCCAATATCGCTCCAGACTACAGCGACCGGTATGCCGTCGAAGTAGTAAATGTTGCTGTCGAAGAGGTTCACCCCCATGAGTCCCGCGATAAACTCGGCTACGGGTGTGATATTGTAGGCAAGAATCACGCCGAGCACCAGGCCGATCAGGGTGCCGCTGATGCCGATCATCAGCCCTTCGAGCATGAAGAGGAGCAGGATGGAGGCGCTGCCTACGCCGAGGGTTCGGAGGATGCCGATGTCCCGTCGTTTCTCCATCACGATCATGATCAATGTGCTGGTGATGTTAAATGCGGCGACGACGATGATAAAGACCAGGATGATGAACATCGCCGCCTTTTCTTGCTCAAGCGCGCCAAAGAAAGCCTCCTGACTCTCGTACCAGGTCACGGCGAAATAGGGTAATTCGTGTTCTATTTTCCGGGCCACCTGCTCGGCTAGCATGGGATCAGTGAGTTTGACGTGTATGCCGTCCACGCCCTCTTTTCCGGTCAGCATTTGCGCGGTTTCGAGGTCGACAAAGGCGTAGAGGTTGTCGAAGTCCGACATACGCGCTTGGGATAAGCCACTAACCCGCAGCCAGATGCGCCCGGCGCCGCTCATGCCGAAGGTGCGGACGGTGGGCCGGGCGGTGATGACCTCAATCTCGCTGCCCACGCCAACGCCCAGCGACTGCGCCAACCGGTACCCAAGCACAATCTCTTTATAGCCCGGCAGGTCTCCATGTCCGAAGCTGCGCCCGCCTTCGCTGCTCAGGTTGGTGGCGAGATCGGTCACATCCGTTTCCCGCGCCGGATCGACCCCGACCAGGAAAGCGCCGTTGGTGCGTTCGCCCCGCTTGAGCAGCGCTTCGGACTGGATAATGGGCGCCGTGGCGACCACACGATCCGACAACGCCTCCACATCCGCCATGACCCGCTCCGGGTCGAGCATGGGGCGTCCGCCCGGAGACAACACCGTGAGGTGGGCGCGGTTGCCGATAATCGTCTCTCGCAGGGCAATGTCGAAGCCAGTCATGACGCTCATTACCACGATGAGTGCAATCACCCCGACACTCACCCCCGCCACGGAAATGACGGTGATCAGGCTGACAAAACGGTTCTTCCGCTTGCCCCGCAAATAGCGAGCAGCGACAAAAAATTCAAATCGCACAGCTACATTCCATCCGGTTGTGGTTTCGCGGGCTCAGGTTTCCCAGTCGGTAAAACGGCGCCGCATGAGCAGGTACAGGAAAAACGGCGCGCCGATCAGGGTGGTGACAATGCCAATCGGCGTTTCCCCCGGCAACATCTGGCGCGCCAGGATGTCGCAGAAACACAAGAAAGCGCCACCCGTTGCCAGACTCATCGGCATGAGCAATCGGTGTCGGGCCCCGGTTACGGTGCGTACGGCGTGTGGCACGATGAGTCCGATGAATCCGATGGGGCCGACCTCGGAGACAATCACCGCCACCATGAGGGAACCCAAGAAAAAGGTGACGAGTTGCAGGCGCGACACGTTGACCCCCCGGCCCGCGGCCATTTCGGCGCCGAATCCGAACTGGTCGTATTTGTCCGCCTGCATCCATAATAGCACAATGCAAGGCGTCACCCCGATCAACAGATTCATGACGGGTCCATAGCCCAATACATCAACCCCGCCCATCAGCCAGCGGTCCATCATCACCAGACGATCGGGCTGCGCCAGGTAGCGGGTCAGCATGATG
>SKJD01000152.1 GCA_007116095.1 Candidatus Hydrogenedentota bacterium | reverse complement strand
TTCTTGTGCTGCGACTTCTCGTCCTGGCAGGTGACCACCAGACCCGTGGGCTTGTGGGTGATACGGACGGCCGAGTCGGTCGTATTGACGCTTTGGCCGCCGGGTCCGGAAGAACGGTAGACATCGATTATGAGATCGTTCGGATCTACCTCGATATCCACATCCTCGGCTTCGGGCAACACGGCCACGGTTACCGCGGAAGTATGCACCCGTCCCTGGGTCTCTGTGTCCGGCACCCGCTGCACGCGATGGACGCCGCCTTCCCACTTCATCTCGCGGTAGACGGCGTCGCCATTAATCTGGAAGGACACCGCCTTGTAGCCGCCCTGTTCGGACAGATGCGAATCCAGGATTTCGAGCTTCCATTTTTTCAGCTCGGCCACGCGGGAATACATCTTGAAGAGATCGGCGGCAAAGAGTGCGGCCTCTTCGCCTCCGGTGCCGGCGCGAATCTCGACAATGGTGTTCTTGTCGTCGCTGGGGTCCTTGGGCAGGAGCAACAGCTTGAGATCCTGCTCCAGTTGCTCCAGGGCGGGCTCCAGCAATTCGACCTCTTCTTTGGCCATGTCCTGCATGTCGGGATCGTCATCCGCACTTTCAAACACCGAACGCGCCTCTTCCAGGTGCTTTTCCTTGTCCTCGTATTCGGTGAAAGCCCGGACCAATTCGGCTAGTTCAGAAAGTGCGGTGGCGTACTTCCGATATGTATCCGGATCAGAGGCCACTTCCTGGGTGGACATTAAATCCGCCAGGCGCGCATGCTCCGCCACTACCGACTTGAGCTTTTCCCGCATTAAGTCTTCCATATATGCGGGATTATTTCTGCAACTGGCGGGCGTAGCGTTTCTGGAAGCGCTCCACGCGGCCTTCACTGTCCACAAACTTCTGTTTGCCAGTATAGAACGGGTGGCAGTTGGAACAGATTTCCACGTTGATCGCGGGAATGGTCGACCGGGTGGTGAAGTTGTTGCCACAGGCGCAGTGGACCTTGGATTCTACATATTCTGGGTGGACACCTTTTTTCATGATAGGCTCCTGTCGTAGGGGTTGTTGTCTGCCGATTCGGTGCTGTCTAAAGGATGTCACAGCCGAGCCGGTGTGAAATTCATCACACGCCAATTTGATGCATTTCCAGGCTTCGGCCATAGGCCAAACTGTCCGGAATGCCATATGCACAGCGGTGGGGTACAAGTAAAAAATCGCCCATTCCAAATGGAACGGGCGCTACTATTCGCTGCTATAGCATAGCAAAAAAAGCGTTGCGCCTGCAAACTGCGCTACAAAGGTTTTTCTGCGGGCGCATCTTGCGGATTGACCGGGATTGGCGGTATGTCCTTCCGGGACAAAAAGATATTGATGTTTGCCCAGCGTTCGCCGTAGAAGCGGCGGAAAAGGACGAAGCTTAGCAGTATGATAAAGATGGTGGCCGCAATCCACGCCCCGTAGGCCTCGCCACCCATCGGGAAAGAGAAGATCAGGGCCAGCGGGAGGAAGATGGTGTAGGCCATGAGGAAGGTGACCCACATCATGTAGCGGGTATCTCCGGCTCCGCGCAAGGCGCCGGAACATACGATATTGGTCGCATCAAAAGCCTGGAAAATGGCTGCGAGTATCAATAAGCGGTGCCCGAGGGAAATCACCTGGGGGTCCTTGCTGAAAATCCATTCAATCAACAATCCGCCGAAGAGGGCGAAGAAAATGCCCATGAAGAGCATGTAGCCGGTAGCAAGCTTTATCGCGGTGTAGGTGCGCAGTTTGGCGCGGCGGATATCGCCGGCGCCTATCCACTGGCCCACAATCGGCGCGATGCCCTGATTCAGGCCGACCGCGGGCATGAAGCTGACATGCATGAAGCTGAGCGCGACATTGTGCGCTGCAAGCTGTGCTGTACCGAAGTAGCCGACGATAAAGCTGGAGAATATCGCCCAGTTGGCGACATCGAGGAACATGGTCAGGCCGCTGGGCAAGCCAATGCGCACCAGCTCGCGAATGCGGTCAAAATTCGGCGCCCAGGTGCGGCGGGTATTGTACTGCGCATGGTAGCGGCTGTTCATAAAAATGCCCTGGAGGCAGAGGCATTGGAAATAAGTCGCAATTACCGTGGCTATAGCCGCCCCAGCGATGCCCCATTCGGGAAAGCCAAATTTCCCGAAAATCAACAGGTAATTCAGCACCAGATTCAAGGCATTGCCAGCCAGGGCCGTGTACATCGGGATGGAGGAGCGGTTGACCGCCTGGAAAAACGCGCTCAACGCCGTGAGCCAGCCCATCCCGAAATAACCCAGGCTACGGAGTTGGAAGTAGATGATTTCCAGGCGCGTGACCTCTGGACTATGTCCCATGCTGTTGAAGAGCGGGTGGGCCAGCGGCCAGAGGAAGAGTGCGGAACAACCGATGGGGATTGACAGATAAATGCCCTGCCAGGCATAGCGCGCCGCCAGATGATGTTCGCCCCGGCCGACGCACTGGGACACGAAGGTGCTGACGCAACCAATGATGCCGAGAAACAAAGTCGAGAGGGTAAAAGACCAGATTCCCGCCGAGCCGGAGGCGGCCAGGGCGTCCGTACTGATCCAGGCGACCATGACCTGATCGGCGAACTGCATCACGGTGTACGACAGGGATGCAATGATGATTGGCCCGGACATCGCCATAACCTGCTTAACGCCCGCCCAGCGAGGCTCATCAAGTTGGGGCGTCGGCGTATTTGTATGTAGCTGATTCATGCGTAACTTCGGACTTTCAGGCGCAGGATGCCAGGGAATGCCCGGCAAGGCGTATGGCGAATTTTCAACGGGTTGATATTACATAAGCCTGGAATGCATACAAATCAGGGGATCAAGGACGGGAAATTGCTTGGGAACGGGTTTGGATAAGTAGACATTATAGCCCATGGAGCGTTCCTCTATTCCATATAAGCGCTTGCTGTTGAGGCCTGTTATGCGCCTTGTTGCCCTTGGCGTCATTGCATCAAATACGGAATTTACTTTTGCAGGCTTTTCCGGCGAACATGGAAAGCATTACATGGCAAGTGGTAGGATCGTGAACTACCAAGGCATGCTGGACAGGCCGTGGTAAGCACAGGTAGATTTCGGTGACCGGGGCAGGCGAAAGGAGAGGCACCATGCGCAGAATCATCCAGGTGGGCGTCGGCGGTATGGGACAGGTCTGGACGCGTGCGGTGGCCGAATCGGCGTCCTGGGAAGCCGCCGCCTATGTGGACGTCAGCCACGCAAACCTCATGGCCGCCGCGGAAGCGCATGGCATGCCGATCGAGCGTTGTTTCAGCGATGTAAATACGGCGCTTTCGACGGTGGAAGCGGACGCATTGCTGGATGTCACCCCGCAGCAGTACCGTCTGGATATCTGCCGGGAAGCTTTGCGTCATGACTGTGATGTCCTTTGTGAAAAGCCCCTGGCGGACACCGTCAAAAACGCGCGAAGCTTGCTCAAGGCCGTGGAGCAGAGCGGGCGGCGTTTGATGGTGGCGCAGAACTACCGCTACCAGGCGCTGATGCAGACCGCCCGGCAGTACATTCAGCGGGGCAAGCTCGGCGATCTTGGCTATGTCCGCATCGATTTTTTCAAGGGACCCCGTTTCGGCGGCTACCGGGAGGAAATGGACTATCCCCTGATCCTGGACATGTCCATCCACCACTTTGATCTTTTGCGCTATCTCCTGGATACTGACATCAGGCGCTTGCGCGGATTGAGCATGAACGCCCCCTGGAACTGGAACCAGGGCGATGCGTCGGTTTTTCTGCATCTGGAGCTGGCCAATGGCGTGACCGCCGCCTACAATGCAAGCTGGGTGAGTCCGGGCTGGGAAACGCCCTGGAACGGACATTGGCGAATTGAGGGAAGCGAAGGCGTGCTCCTGATAGAACAGGACAGGCTCTTTTTCGCCAACAAGCCTGATTCCCGTCGGGAGTTGACGCTGCGCAAGTTTACCCGGGAACACCAGGACTGGCTTCTGGAGGCGTTTTACGATTGCCTGGACAAAGGCGCGGAGCCGGAGACCAGTGGTCGGCGGAACATCAACAGTTTTGCCGCGACCCATGCCGCAGTAAAAGCGGTGCAAAGTGGCCGTTCGGTCAACGTGGCGGGCTGATCGTAAACCATGCTGCTTCCGGAACACAACCGCTATCCGCTGTTCAACCTCTTTGCGCTGGGGGTTGTTTTCGCCCTGTTCATCCCCCTTTTCTGGAACATTACCCTGGAGCCGCCACAGGGTACCGGCGCCGCAGGACGCACTCTGGAGAACCTTGACCTCTACCAGCGGGTCTATCCGCAGTACAGCTACAGCTTTGAGCGCCTGCGTCAGGGAGAGCTGCCCCTGTGGAATCCCAATGTGCTGGGGGGCGCACCGCATCTGGCCCAACCGGAAACAGCGGTTTTTCAACCCCTGCACCTGCCCTTTTACTTCCTTCCCGTCGAGCGGGCCATGGCGCTGCACGCGTTGCTCTGCTATTTCCTGATGGCGATGTTTTTCGTGTGTTTTGCCCGTTCGCTGGATTTATCCTTTCCCGCCGCCATGCTCGGAGGCATGGTATATGCGTTTTGCGGTGTGAGTGTCGTGGCCATCACCCGCCCGGAGCTCGCCTCTACCCTGGTGTGGGCGCCGCTGCTCTTCTTCGCTCTGCGGGAGTATACCCGTAACTACCAGACGGCCTTTGCCGTGCTTGCCGGATTGAGTATTGGATTGATTCTCCTCGCCGGGAGCTATATGCTCGGACTGCTCTTCCTGATGCAGGCCCTCTACTACGCGGTGGTGCGCGCCTTTTTTGGACAATCCGCCGAGGCCATTACTTTGTGGAGGCGCGGCGCGGGTTTGTTGTGTATTAGCGGTATCGGGCTGGGTGTTGGTGCGGTACAATGGCTACCCGCCTGGTTCTGGTACCAGCGCCTGGACGCGCCCCTGGAGGTCTTCCTGCACCTGGACATTGCCAGTCGGCTGCCGCAGCATCCCCGTGATCTCCTGCTGCATCTTTTCAGCACTGGCGAGACCCTCCTGCCCAATGCGGGTTATATGGGCGTGGCCACGTTGCTCTTTGCCCCTGCGGCATTCCTGCATCGCTTTGGTCGTTTTGAGGCCATCTTCTTCGGGCTTTGCCTGCTGCTGCCGGTATTGGTGTGTATGATTGAGCCCTATCCCTTCGAGGCGGCCCGCTTTCTTCCCTTTTTCCTCTTTCCCATGGCCTTTTCCCTGGCGGTGCTGGCTGCCCTTGGGATGGACCGTTTCTTCGATACCAAGCAGGGCCTTCGCTCCACCTTTGTGCGATTGGCCGTACTGTCCTTTTTCCTCATGGCCATTGTGTTGATCCTCTACGGGGACATCGCCATCCGGGGCCGCGTGGTGCTTTACCTGTTGATCCTCCTGCCCGCCATATTCTGGCGTCGTCGCTGGCCCGCAACGGTCTTTGGTTGCCTGGCTGCGATCTTGCTTTTTACCGATCTCGCTTTCAGCAATGTTGCCTTGAGCCGACACCCCATCCAGGATGCGCCACAGTGCTATCAGATGGACCGCGAATTGCTCCAGGAGGCGCGGCGTCAAGCGCTCTCCGAGCGGGTGCTCTTCAACAGCCGCCGACAGGATTTGGCCTTTTCACCCGGGATAGCCATGATGCAGCCCATGCGCGCCGTCAATGCCCGTCGGATACCGCTGAACGAAGATCAGGCACAATGGTGGCAACGGCTCTATCAGGTTGAAGGCGATGTTGGGCGTGATGGGAAACAGCCCTATCCGGAGCTGCTCTTGGCGCCGAACAACCCCCACGCGGCCTTGCTGAACCACTTGGGCGTCCGTAGCCTGCTCATTGGCGCGCAGACCCCGCTAGGCAGTTTGCCGGTGCTGCGTCCTGAAGGCCTGCGCCTGCGTCCTGTTCGTAGCCTGGGTGGGTGGATGCTTTACGCCAACGATGCCGCCTATCCCCGGGTGCGCTGGACGCCCGGCTGGCGGGCGGTTGCCGATACGGAGGAAGCACTGGAAGTCTTACTGTCAGAAAACTTCGAGGCCAACCGTGAATGCACCGTGGAAGCCGAGGGACTGGCCTTTGCGGAGTTGGCGCGAATCGTGCCGCATACGCCGCTGGACCATGAGGATTTCTCCTGGGAAAGTGTGGGGGTGAACATTCTGGAGGACAACCCGGAGCATATCGTAATTGAAGTAGAGAGCGATGTGCCGGGTATCACCATACTGGCGGACACCTTCGACGCAGGGTGGCAGGCCTCCCTGTCTGGACGCCGGGCTCCGCTGCTCAAGGTCAACGGCTTGTTCCTGGGGATTCCCACGCCACCCGGCCACCACATCCTGGAGTTGCATTACCGGCCACGCGCTTTCGAGGCTGGACGCGCAGTCACCCTGTTTACCTTACTCATCCTGGGGGGCTTGGCCATCCGCCTGCTCCTGTCGCGCCGTCCCGCCTGAGACCCTGGGTATACCGGCCCGCCAAAGGAATGAAGTTGACATCCCACGGGATATGGGATAGGCTGACAACAGCATGCTGTCAATGCGCTGGGTATTCCCGGCCTTGATGCAGTACAGCTAAGAGGACTTCATACCATGATAGTAAATCGTGCATGCAAGCTATGCCGTAATGGAAACGGCCTGCCCTTAGGGCTTGGCCTCGTAGTGGGCGCTTGCCTGGCGGCGCTGCCCGGATTGGCGCACGACGCCGCCGGCGCGCCTGAACTCTACAGGATTTGGTCGCATGGCGGCGGTGTGGAGCTGATCGATCCCGAGGACAATCGCCAGAAGTTGCAACCCCTGCCGGATGCCGTGCTTCGCAGTGATGTGTGGGAGGTGCAGGTGGACTACCTCGATGATCCCGGGGTGGGCTTCAACGATTTCGTGGAAGGCCCGGAGCGCCGCGCACGCCTGCAAGACGCCTTGGTATACGTGATGGATGTCCTGCGGATAAATCCCGAGCTTGGCATGGTATTGCGTGTGGAAGTCAGGCCGTCGCTCCTGCGCGGTAATGCGGGGTTCATCTCCCAAGGCGGTACGCTATATGGCATGGCGACCAACTTCACCAATGGCATCGCCTTTCTAAAACTCACCACCGGCGCACAGCCCTATCCGGACTATCCGGAAATTTCACTTCGTGTGGATTTTGGGCATAACTGGTATGCCGGTACCGGGATGCCCGACGCCAACCAGTTTGATTTGCAGTCGGTGTTGTTACACGAAATTACGCATGCCTTGGGAATCGCCACCAGTAGCGACGCCAAAGGGCAGAGTCAGTTGCGTGGTCTATACACCTACTGGGATAGCCTCCTCTTCAGCCGTTTCTACGGGGACTACCTCTTT
>SKJD01000499.1 GCA_007116095.1 Candidatus Hydrogenedentota bacterium | reverse complement strand
TTCTTATCGCTGCTGTTTCGTTCTACGCCCTCTTCGTGCTGACCTTGCTGACTGCACATTATCTGCCCGAAATCTTTTGATGAACGATGGGTACCGTTCTCCCCATGGCTACGTATCCAGGAACAGACTTGTAGCTGCGGGCCATTCGGTCGATATGTCGATTTTCAGGACAAAATTCGACATATCCCCTCAGATATGTTTATTGGATCGACATATCCACGTCACCTCACTTCAAATATTACCCACTATGAGCATTACAGGACACAATTCATGCCCTCTAGCCTGCCGGGGCGCGAATAATCCGGACTTCTTCTTCAAGCTCGATGCCGAATTCCTGGCGGACAGTGTCTTTCGCCAGCTGGATGAGGTAGAGGATATCCTCGAAACGGGCCTGGTTGTCGTTCATAATGAAATTGGCGTGCTTGGAGCTGATGTGGGCGCCGCCATGGCGGGTACCTTTCAGGCCACAGGCCTCGATCAGCCTGCCGGCATGGTCCCCCTCGGGGTTCTTGAAGACGCTGCCGCAGCAATGCCCCTGGGGCTGGGTTTCGCGACGACGCTGGATGTAGCGGTTGTAGATGGCGGTCTGGTCTTTTTCCGCGACCTGACAGTGGAAGGTCCCGCCGAGAATTACATCGCCCGGTAGACAAAAACATTGCCCCCGGTAGTTGTAGAGCTCCGGGTGCATAGGTAGGGTCACTTCACCGTCGGGCTTTAGCAAATGTACCGACTCCATGAGCTGGCAGGTGCTGCCATTGACGGTGCCGGCATTCATGTAGATCGCCCCACCGACGGAGCCGGGGATACCGGTCAGGCCGCCGACGCCGTCGTAGTTGTTGGGCAGGAGTATTTCCTGCACGAAGTGATCCAGGTCGACCCCCGCGCCGATGTAGTAGCGATGGTCGCCCAAGGGTTTCAGGGCCTGGAGGCCGGTGGTGAAAAAGACGATGCCGGGGAAGCCGGCATCGTCGATCAACACATTCGAACCGCCACCGAGAATCATCTTCGGGGCGTCTTGCTCGCGCATCCAGTCGTAGGCCTCATGGGCTTCCTCGATATTGCGCGGGATGAGCGCAACCGCAGCTGCGCCCCCGACGTTATACAGGGTGCTGGGCGCCAGGGAATAGTCCATCTGGGCGTATGGAAACGTTGGTATGTCCATATCGACTGTTATGCCCAGGCAATCAGCCCGGTTTCATGCTTTTCCGCCAGGTCCGGGTGGCTGGGCAGCACGCGCACGGTAAAACCCTGTTGCCCGGTCTTTTCGCAGTCGATCGCGCCTTCATACAGGCTCTCACCATTGCTGACCTGCTTGTTGAAGTGCATCTGGACCGTATTGCCCACGGCCAAGTCACCCTGCGGGCTGAGACCACCATAAAAAATCTCAACGATCACGTCGTCGTTGCTCAATACGCCCAGATCGATGCGGGCCTTCACCTGCAATTTCCCGCCGACAGGAATCTTGACGCTGTCCTCACTGTCGATATCCAGCACACGAACCTGCTCCCAGGCCGTCCGCACCCGCTCCTTCCACGCCGCCAGGGCCAATGCGCGTTTGCGTTCGTCGGCCATCAGTGCGGCCCTGCGTTTGGAGCAGGGGATATAACCGCGATCAGCGTATTCCTGCACCATGCGGTAGGTGTTGAAGACCGGCACAATCGTCCGGATCGCCGATTTCATCCGCTGAATCCATTCGCGGGGAATACCGTCACGACCACGATCATAGAACATCGGGACGATTTCATGTTCCAGCAGGTCATAAAAGGCCTGGCTCTCGATCTCATCCTGTTCTTCGATGGCGTCGTAGGACTCGCCACGACCGATGCTCCAGCCGTTGGGACCCAGGTGCTCCGCCTCACACCACCAGCCGTCCGGGATGGAGATGTTCAGGCCGCCGTTGGCCGAAGACTTCATGCCGCTGGTGCCGCTGGCCTCCATGGGGCGGCGCGGCGTATTAAGCCAGCAATCGACTCCCTGCACAAGATAGCGGGCGACGTTGATGTTGTAGTCTTCAATAAAGACAAAGTGGTTGCGCACCTGCGGATCACGCGCGAAGTGCAGCAAATCACGGATAAGCTGCTTGCCGGCGGCATCCTGCGGGTGGGCCTTGCCGGCGATAATGAACTGGACCGGACGCTTGCTGTCGAGCAATATCCGACGAAGCCGTTCGGGGTCCCTTAGAATCAGGGTGGCGCGCTTGTACGTCGCAAAGCGCCGGGCAAAGCCGATGGTCAGCGCCTCGGGATAGAGGACCTCAATGGCCTCGCGCAGTTCCACGCTTGTGCCGCTGCGAGAGGCAATCTGCTGGTGCAACCGCTTGCGGGAGAAATTGACCAGGCGCTCGCGGCGCCGTTCTTTCATTCGCCACAGCTCATTGTCCGGAATCTCATCGACCCGCTCCCAGATACTCTGGTCGTCGGGATTGTTAATCCAGCCCGGGCCGAGGTAGCGGTCGTAAAGCTCGGAGAGGTCCCGGGAAATATACGAGCGCGTATGCACGCCGTTGGTGATGGAGGTGATGGGCACCTCGTCCTCGGGAATCCCTTTCCAGGTGAGTTGCCACATGTTACGCGCCACTTCCCCATGCAACTTGCTCACCCCGTTGCTGCCCGAGGACAGCTTCAACGCCAACACCGTCATGCAGAAAGGTTCTTTTTCGTCCACCGGATTTTGACGTCCCATACCCAGCAGGTGGTGCAAGGGGATATTGACCGCTTCGCAATACTGCTTAAAATAGAAGTCGATCATGCCGGGATCGAACATGTCATTGCCTGCGGGCACGGGGGTGTGGGTGGTGAAATGGGTGCCGGCCCGCACGGTTTCAATCGCCTGATCAAAACTCAGGCCTTCCCGCTGCACCAACTCCTGGATGCGTTGCAGAGCCAGGAAGGCGGAGTGGCCTTCGTTCATGTGATAAACCGTCGGCTCCACACCGAGGGCATGCAGCGCCAGTATGCCGCCCATGCCCAGCATGATCTCCTGGCGGATTCGGGTATCCCGATCACCGCCATAGAGCTGACCGGTGATCCCGCGATCCTCCGGGGTATTATCCTCGTGGTCACAGTCCAGCAGATAGAGCGGCACCCGCCCGACCTGACAGCGCCAGATGTAGGCCTTGACCAGCCGCCCGGGGTAGGGCGCCTCGATGACCAGCGGCTTGTCTTTCTTGTCCGTGACCAGTGTCAAGGGCAGGTTGTGGAAGTCGTTGCGGGGGTAGGTTTCCTGCTGCCAGCCTTCCGCATTGAGATACTGGCTGAAATAGCCTTCCCGATACAAGAGCCCAACGCCCGCCAGGGGCAGGCCGAGATCACTGGCCGCCTTGAGATGGTCTCCGGAAAGTACGCCCAGGCCTCCGGAATAAATCCGGACGCTTTCGTGCAGACCATATTCCGCCGAGAAATACGCCACCTGAAACGGCTCCGGGGCATGTGGGTTATTCACCCGCCAGGGGTCTTCCTGCATGTACTTATCCAGGCGATCCGAGACCCGCTCCATATGCGAGAGAAAGCCGGAGTCTTCGGCCAACTCCTCCAGGCGACTCTGGCTGACCCGGCCCAAGAGCAGGACGGGATTTTGTTCACAGTCAATCCAGAGGTCCCGATCAACGCGAAAGAATAAATCAATGGCGTCCGGGTTCCAGGACCACCACAAATTGTAGGCGATGTCCATCAACTGGTGGAGTTTCTCCGGAAGTTGCGGGACCACGGTATATTTACGCACTTTGGTCATGGTTATAACTATCCTTTTATGTTCAAATCAGACTACCCTAAATACCGGGACAGGATGCCCAGGCTGTAGTCTGGTAAGAGGCAGACGGAGTGGTTCTTTAGGAATACCTCCGGGGTATTCCATTGACAGCCGGTCGGCTGTCGAATCACTAAGGTGCTCTACACTCCCGGGACCTGTCGTAGACAGGCTTCCCGCCTAGTGTGCATCATAGCATGCACCCCGAAAATTATACAATAACTAGCCAACATCCCTTGGAGTAACTGCATTCCAAACACCAATCAGGGGCAGCAGCTACGCAAAACCCGACAAATACCACATCTTACACATTTATAGCCCATTGCATCCAGGCACACTGGAAGTGATACTATTTCCACATGCCCGAGGTGTGTGGAATGCGATGGATTACGCGCAAAATGCTGTATACATCCCCATTCCCATGAAGGAGATCGCCTTTGTTGCCGATTGGAACGATACAGTGGCGTGATGCGCGCCTGTATATCCTGGATCAAACGCTGCTGCCGCTGGAGCGCCGCGTAATTCCGCTGGACACAGCAGATGACGTCTTTGAAGCCATCCAGTCCCTGCGGGTCCGTGGCGCGCCTGCCATCGGGGTAACGGCGGCCTATGGCGTGGTAGTGGGCCTGAGGGCCGCACAACCCAAAGACACGGCAGATGCCCTGGTAGTAGTGGACAACACCGCAATATACCTGGGCGCTTCGCGTCCAACGGCGGTCAACCTCTTCTGGGCGCTGGCGCGGATGCAGCGCGTGGCGCATAGGCTGGACGCAACGACGCCCCTGCCTATATTGATGGAGACTCTGGAAGCCGAGGCCAAGACCATCCATGCGGAAGACCTAGAGCTTTGCCGCGCCATTGGCGAGCACGGCGCCGGACTCATTCCGGAAGGGGCCGGGGTATTGACGCATTGCAATGCCGGCGGATTGGCGACCTCGGGCTATGGCACGGCCCTGGCTATGATGTTCTGGGCCCACGAGCAGGGCCGGAAATTTCAGGTCTATGCCGATGAAACCCGCCCGCTACTGCAAGGCGCACGGCTCACGGCCTGGGAACTACAAGCCGTCGGCATTCCCGTGACGGTGATTTGCGACAACATGGCCGCGCACCTGATGCGGCAGGGACGGGTGCAGCTCGTGGTGGTCGGCGCGGACCGCATCACAGCCAACGGCGATGTCGCCAACAAAATCGGCACCTACGGCCTGGCCGTGCTGGCCCAGGCGCATGACATTCCCTTTTACGTGGCCGCACCCTACTCGACCTTTGACCCGGCGCTTTGCTCCGGCGACGACATCATCATTGAAGAACGGGCCGCGACCGAGATCACCGAAGGCTTTGGCATCCGCACGGTACCGGAAGGAGTGTCGGTGTACAATCCCGCTTTTGATGTGACCCCGGCCGAATTGGTGAGCGGCATCATCACGGAGCGCGGTCTGCTGCGGGCTCCGTATGGCCCGGCCATTGCGGCATTGCTGGCAGCAACCGCAACTGAAACCCAAGCTTGAGAGGCGGTCAGCAACCGATTGGCCATGCGATATTGGAGAAAGCCCCCACATGAGTGAAGCCACACAAATCATCGCCATTGACGGCCCGGCAGGCGCCGGCAAGAGCTCAACCGCCCGCGCCGTGGCCGAGCGTCTGGGCTTTGCATTCCTGGACACGGGGGCCATGTACCGGGCCGCTACCTGGTGGGCAGTGCACAACAACATCAACCTGGACAACCCCGAAGCCCTGGCGGAGAACACCCGACAGATGCATCTGGAGATGTTTGAGGTAGACGGCGTACAGCAGGTTACCGTAAACGGCCACGACGTCACCGAGGCCATTCGTAGCCCGGAGGTCACAAGCCTCATCTACCGGCTGGATCAGAACGCGGATGTACGTCAGCAATTGGTGGCCCTGCAGCGGCAATTTGGTGAAAAGGAGCCGACTGTAGCCGAAGGCCGCGACATCGGCACGGTGGATTTTCCGAAGGCGGGCTGTAAAATATATATGGACGCCTCGCCGGAGGTCCGCGCCCAGCGGCGACTCAAGCAGTTGGCGGACAAGGACATTATCGAGGCCTACGAGGAAATCCTGCAAGCGATTATCGAGCGTGACACGCAGGCCATGCAGCGGGTGGAATCCCCATTGTGTCAGGCGGAAGATGCGGTGCGGCTCGACACCTCGGACTTGAACTTCAACGAAGTAGTGGAAGCAATTATAACCTTGGCGAGAAAAGATTTGTGTCTGTAGTCGGTGTAGAACATAGCTGGAAAATTCAAACGTTCGACCAGCAGGCGGTGCATGCATTGGCTGCCGCCTTGCGGTTGCCGCCTCTCCTGGCCCATTTACTGATTCAGCGGGGTCAGGACAGCCCGGAAAAGGCCCACGCCTTTCTGCGGCCGGGGCTGTCTCAGTTGAGCGATCCCTTTCTCCTGACCGACATGGACGTGGCGGTGCAGCGTATCCACCAGGCCCGGGACCGGCAGGAGTCGATCCTGATCTTCGGGGATTACGATGTCGACGGCATTTCCGCCGCCGCCATCCTGAAGAACGGCCTGATGCGTTTCGGCCTGGAGCGGGTCCAATGCAGCATGCCCCAGCGCTTGCTTGAAGGCTACGGCCTGAACGTCGAGCGCGTGAAGGGGGCCCGGGAAGATGGCGTCGACTTGATCATCACCGTGGACAACGGCATTGCCGCCCATGAAGCGGCGGACAGCGCCCGGGAACTGGGGCTGGACCTGATTATCACCGATCACCACGCCATCGACGAATCCAAAGGCCTGCCCCATGCCCTCGCGGTGATCAATCCTCGTCGGGAAGACCAGGACTATGCCGGGGCGCATCTCTGTGGCGCGGGCGTAGCCTTCAAGCTCTCCTCGGCCTTGAACAATACCCCCAATGACCTGGACATCGCCGCCCTGGGCACCGTCGCGGATATCGTGCCGCTGAAAGGCGAGAACCGTGTGATCGTTGCGCTGGGTCTGCGCCACATGGCCAAACACCAGCGGGTGGGGTTGCAACAACTGGCGCGTCGCGTCGGCCTGGATATTGCCGCGATCTCCTCCGAGCACATCGGCTTTCAATTGGGGCCGCGCATCAACGCCGCCGGTCGCCTGGACGATGGACAGCTCGCGCTGAATTTGTTGCTCAGCGATTGTCCCACCGAAACACGGGGCATGGCCGACGCACTCAATACGGCCAATGAAGAGCGCCGGACCATCGAAAACTTAATATACCTGGAGGCTATTGAAGAGATTGAAGCCTGCTTGAATCCCGAAGACCGGAGCATCGTATTGGCGCGCCGGGGCTGGCATCCGGGGGTAATCGGCATCGTGGCCTCGCGGATCATGCGAAAATACCACCGGCCCGTGGTTGTGATTGCCGTAGACGAGGAGGGTACCGGGCGAGGCTCGGGCCGTAGTGGTCCCGGCTTCAACCTGATAGGCGCTTTCCACAAATGCGTCGCCCATTTCGAGCGCTATGGCGGTCACCTCTCCGCAGCGGGTATGACCATCCGTGAAGGCTGCATCGAAGGATTCAAGACCGATTTTGAAGTCGAAGCCCGCCGTCAGCTTGGCGACGGCGCCCTCCTGGCCGAAGTCGCCGTGGACGCCATCGCCGCCTTCAGCGAAATTGATGCGCGGCTGGTAAAT